>SYDJ01000222.1 GCA_005801205.1 Gammaproteobacteria bacterium | reverse complement strand
ATAAAATTACCTCATATTCACCCACTGCTAGTGCGTGGGTTTAGGACTATAACAAGAATAAAACGAAAAAATGAAAGGCGGTTAGCATAGCAGAAACCCAGTATAGAGAGGTATGTTGAACGAGGTTGTGGTGCATGATAAGGTCGCGCCAAGGTCTCTCATAAGCATCCGTCCATTATTAATACAACTCACAATTTTCTAGGGTTTCACCTATGTCTGAACAAAGAATGGATGTTTTTTTACTGGCTGCCCCTCAACTAGGTGTTGAGCGTTCGGCGTTAGTGAGTAACTTGGTAGCGGCTTTTAAAAAAGATGTCCCTTCCATTGAAAAAATGCTGCGCCGTACCCGCACTCTGGTGAAAGCCGATGTAGGGCCTGAGCTTGCAGCGAAATACAAAGCTTTAATTGAAAAGGCTGGTGGACAGTGTGAATTGGTTGTCCATGGCCAAGCACCAGAACCACAACAGCTAGTAGCCCCAACAACACAGGGCTTAGTACTTGAACCATTAGCGACACATAAAGCGGCTGAACATGAAGCACAAAACAACGGTGACGCTGCGTGCTACTGCGTGAAATGTGGGGCAGTCATTCGCGTTGGTCAAACCAAATGCTCAATATGTTTTACCCCAGTGAGTGAGTTTGTGAGTAAAAGTAAAATAACCGCTGGCCTGCTGGCTTTTTTCGTTGGCGGATTAGGGGTGCACCGTTTGTATTTGGGGCAATGGTGGGGAATTATCTATTTATTATTTTGGGGCACGTTAATTCCCAGTATCGTTTCTTTGATTGAGTCCATTGTGTTTTTTTCCACATCGCAAGCATCGTGGGATGCAAAATACGGAAAGGTGCAAAAATCTTCTGGTGTTATGGCGGCGGTGTTTGTGGTTGCCATTGTGTTCTTTATCGCAATAACCGGCATTCTGGCGGCTATTGCTTTGCCTGCCTATCAAGACTATACCAATCGTGCAAAAATACAGAGCGCTATGCCACAGGTGAATGAGACTCGTGAGAAAGTGGGTGATTTTATCCTGCGTACAAAATCTTATCCCAACGACAATATTTTAGTTGGCTTACCCGATGATATTCAGAGTGATGTGATTGAATCTATCACCCTAAAAGAAAATGCGGAATTAGAGGTTGCCTACCGCATTGCTAGCTTAAAAGATGACAATACGATTGTGTGGGTGCCTACAGAAGAGAATGGCGAGATAGTGTGGCGTTGCAACGAAGGTGGAACTATGTTGAATAAATATAGGCCAGTGGATTGTCGTGGTGGTGAGCACTAAAAAAGCCTGGCAACTTGTCAAGCTTTTTGGTTTTTGCTTTACACCAGCTTAATGAAGATTTTTGAATTGCGCTGGTAGTTATACAGTTCTTGTTTCGCAATGGGTAAATCTTCCAGCTTGCCCTGTACAAAACCCTGTTCAATAAACCAATGCGCGGTTTGCGTGGTCAGCAAAAATAATTGTTTAATTTTTTGCTTGCGCGCTTGGGCTTCCATTTGTTGTAGCAAAGCGGCGGCGCGCCCACCATTGCGATAATCGGGATGCGTTGCCACACAGGAAAGCTCTGCCATATCGCCATAGGGGTAGAGTGCAGCGCAGGCGACAATCGTGCCGTCTTTATCCATTACATGAAATTTATTAATTTCGGTTTCCAGTAATTCGCGCGAGCGACGCACTAAAATACCTTGCTCTTCTAGCGGCCGAATTAAATCTAAAATCCCTGCCACGTCATCAATATGGGCAACGCGCAATTGTTCGTATTGCCCCGAGTAAATCATGGTGCCAAGACCATCGCGCGTGAACAATTCGGTAAGCAGTGCGCCATCGGTGCTGTAACTAATTAATTGCGCGCGCTGTACACCTTGTAAACAACTTAAGTAACAGGCGCTCACCGCTTGCTGCAAATCAAAGTTAATCGTTGCACCATTTTCGTTGAGATAATCTTTGCACTCTTGTAACGATAGCTGCCGAATTAAATTTCCATCGGCATCGCTCACGCCATGACCTTCTACAAATGCTAATAACTTATCCGCCTTGATTGCACCTGCGACATGCGTGGCAACATCGCTAAAAGATAAATTAAAAATTTCACCCGTGGGTGAATAGGCAATGGGCGATAGCAAGACTACCGCGCCAGAATCCAGCGCGGCATTTAAGGATTTGGTGTGTACTTTGCGCACTTTACCGGTGTGCTGTAAATCTACACCTTCAATGACACCAAAAGGCATGGCCACCACGAAGTTGCCGCTAATCACTTGCATATCCGCATCGTGCATGGGCGAATTAGGCAGGCTGGTAGAGAGCGCTGCTTCAACGGTGGTGCGCGCTTCACCTATCGCTTGAATCACCAAGCGCAAACTTTCGCTGTCGGTAATGCGCAAGTTTTTATGAAAGTGGCTAAAGGTGTCTGCTTCTTGCAAACGCTCGTCAATTTGTGGGCGCGCGCCATGCACTACGACAAGCCGTACATCGAGGCTGCAAAGAAGTGCAATATCGTGAACGATATTGGGGAAATTCGCGTGGGTAATCGCCTCGCCCGGCAACATAAGCACAAATGTTTTATCGCTATGCCGATTTATGTAGGGCGTCGAATGACGAAACCATTTTACATATTCTTGCGTGTTAGAAACTTGAGTGTTGGACACGAGAGTTCTCTTTAATAAAAATGTTATACGTGAATCGTTTTTTGCAGCCGATTACTTTCTTCTGCAGCGAGTAGCATTTCAACGGCTAATAATGCCTGTTGTGCTGTAAAACGCAAAGTGTCTTTTCCATCGAGAGCGTCTTTTCCATTTATTGCATCGGCAATATTGCGATAAAACAGTTCGTAACAACCGCGCTCACTTTCAATCTGTGTTCTTTCGCTGCTCGTTTCAAGCTGTTTATGCAATATGGCAAAATTATCACTGCCATGGTTCGCCCAGCTGGGTTTATAAGGCCGCACACCATTCATTAATTGTTGCTCTTGCACATCTTGCCCAAATTTTAACAGCGAACCCTTATCGCCATGAATACTCACCGTTGGGCCTTTCTCGCTTACAAAAGTGTTTGAACGTAAAAGCACGCGCATATCGGCATAGTGAAAGCACACAGTAAAGTAATCGGTGGAGCCTTCTGCGCGGCGCAGACTGCGCATATCTGCATTCACCGCTTGCGGGCGGCCAAGCAAACACAGCATGGAATCGAGCATATGCACACCCAGATCAAACCAAGTGCCAGAGCCGGGTAACTTGTCTTCTTTCCAGGCTTTGTGCGTAATCACATTGCGATAGCGATCATAATGCCATTCAATTTCAACTACTCGCCCCAGTGCGCCACTGGCCAATATTTTTTCTACCGTGAGGTGATCGGTTTCTAAGCGCTTATTGTGAAATACCGCCAACACTTTTTGTTGTTGCTTGGCAATCTCAATAAGTTCTTTGCCCTCTTTTAGTGAAAGCGTAAAGGGTTTTTCCGTTACCACATGTTTGCCTGCAAGTAGCGCAGCTTTGGTCATGGAATAGTGGTGTTCATTGGGCGTATTTACCACAACAATGTGAATATTTGGATTCGCTAAAATTTCTTCAAAAGTTTTTGCGATATGAACCTGCGGATAATCTGCAAGCGCACTATCACTTGAACGTTGTAAAATGCTGTGTAAATACAATTGTGGTTCAGCGGTAATCAGCGGAGCATGAAATACTTTTCCAGACATTCCGTAGGAACAAAGGGCGACGTTAAGCATAGATTATTTATCCGAATTATTTCTATAGGATTGTATTAATTCGGAACCCGCTTTTCCGGCAAACCAAAACGCAAAAATAATATTCAGTAATGTCCAAGCTTCTTTTGGTAGGCGATTTAAAAAGCCACTGATAATATCCAGCGCTTGATCTGTTTTAAATTGCATTAGGCACGCCATCACAAGCACTAAAAACGTTAGAAGAAGGCTGGCCGTGATAAGTGTTGGCATTGAGGCGTGCAGGCGAGTTATGCCTAGCAATGGATTTTTTTTGCGGTGTTCAATTTCTACGCGTAGCTGCTCGCGGTTAAGGTCGTCTATATTTTCGTTGTGTGTCATAAGTGGTGCATCTCGTCTGGTTATACACAAAACTTTCTAATTAATCCCTGCACAATCTTCACCGCAGGCTCTAGTTGATCGATGGAAATAAATTCATCTGGCTGATGTGCTTGGTTGATTGAACCGGGGCCAAGCACAACAGTTTGCATCCCCAGCTGCTGCATAAACGGCGCTTCAGTCGCAAAAGCAACACTTTCAGATGTGTTGCCTGTTAATTGCTCGCACACTTTTACCAATTCAGATTCGGCTGGTTCATCAAAGGGCTCTATGCCTTCAAATAGCGATGAAAAAACAATATCCGTACCGCTGGTTTCTGCAATCGGCGTTAAGCGATGTTGAATCGCAGCCCGCAATTCTTCGTTGTCCATGCCCGGCAATAAACGTAAGTCAAAATGCAATTCACATTCGCCGCAAATACGAT
This sequence comes from Gammaproteobacteria bacterium, assembly GCA_005801205.1. Taxonomy (GTDB): domain Bacteria; phylum Pseudomonadota; class Gammaproteobacteria; order Pseudomonadales; family Cellvibrionaceae; genus Cellvibrio. Next base: position 5,129 of record SYDJ01000222.1, on the reverse strand, counting down.
TCGCGCCATCGCCACCGTGAATACAACCCAAATTTAATGTAGGTGTTTGCACGGCAAAACCAGCGTTGCGATATTTTAATTGGAGTTCGCTGCGCAAACTGATGAGTTCGCTCATTACCTGTGTCATAGCATCCAATGCGCTTTTACCTAATGCAGGATTCGACGAATGCCCCGCCTGACCGCGCACGCGAATCGCCTCCATCATAATGCCTTTGTGCATGCGAATCGGCACCAGCTCCGTGGGTTCGCCAATCACCGCATAACGCGCTTTGGGCTTGCCGCTGGCGGCCAATGCCCGCGCACCGCTCATGCTGCTTTCTTCATCGGCAGTAGCAAGAATAATTAGAGGATGCTTGAGTGGTTGATTCAAAAAGGGTTTTACCGCTTCTAAGATAACAGGGAAAAACCCTTTCATGTCAGTTGCGCCCAAGCCAAATAACTTACCGTCTTTTTCGGTGAGTTTAAACGGATCTGTCTGCCAGCGGTTTGCATCGTAAGGCACTGTATCGCTGTGGCCTGCCAAGACCAAACCACCATCACCACTGCCAAGCGTGGCAATTAAATTCGCTTTGCCTGTTTGCGGGAGCGGAATAATTTGTGTGTTAAATCCCAAATCGCTAAACCAATTGGCTAACAACTCAATGACCGGCAAGTTAGGCATATCCCAACTGGCTACGCCGCAGCTCACCGAGGGTAGGGCGACAAGCTGTGCAAGTTGGGTTTGGTAGGTTTTGAGATTGATCATCTTATATCCTAGATATTGCTGGTACGCTCAACATATTCATAATGAGTTTTATCAGTGTTTCTTTTTGTTTCGGGTCAGATTCCGCTACCAATAAAGTTAAGGCGGCTAAGCCTGTATCGTTAATGACTGCATCTCCATGCTGATTTAATAATCGGCCATTGCGATGTAAAAAGTCCACAAACAGAAATGCACCGCTACGTTTATTGCCGTCAGAAAAAGGATGATTTTTTACCACGAAATACAGTAGGTGCGCAGCTTTACTTTCAATGGTCGGGTAGGCAGGTTCACCAAACACACTTTGCTCTAGGTTGCCGAAAATGCCTGCTATGCCTACACCGTCTCTCGAGTTTGCAAATAATGCGGTTGCTTCACCGCGTGCAATCAATTGTTTTTTAAGTTCGTTCAAATCACGCATGGCGGTTTCTGGGTTGGGTAATACTCCGCCAGTCTGGCCATTTGGTTCTTGCAGTAATCCTTCATCGTAACGCTGTAGCCACAAAAAAGTTTGCGTATAACGGCTGACTATATCTACTAAGCCGCGCCCAGCATCTGTACTTAGCTCGGGTGATTGTGCGGTTTTTTTAATTAGGGCGAGAGCATGTTCTAGTTCGACGGCGTTTTGCTCGAAACGGGTTTTGTTGAGTGCGTAGCCTTTGACTAAATAATCGCTCAGGCGCTGGGTAGCCCAAATACGAAATTGCGTACCTTTTTTGGAGTTAACACGATATCCAACCGATAAAATGGCATCTAAATTATAGAATTTTATTCTTCTACTGACTCGTCGTTTACCTTCCTGACGAACTACCGAGGATTCCTCGGTAGTTGCCATTTCACTAAGCTCACCTTCGTTGTAGATGTTTTTGAGGTGCAGGCCTATGGTGTCTGGGTCTTTATCAAACAGCACTGACATTTGTACTTGTGAGAGCCAAATGGTCTCCCGCTCAAACTTCACATCTACTGCGGTTTGCCCATCATCCGTTTGGTAAATCTGAATTTGGTTTTCATCCATCATTTCATCCAGCCTTTGTTTCCTAGTATGACCGTTTGCATTCTATGAGGCAGACAATCGCCCATCGCCCTCAAAAAGGCAAGTAGTGCTCAGGTGACTTATCGCAATTCGCGACCTAGCCTGTGTCCCTTATGCGTTAGACTGGCTACAATCTCCCTAATAAATCTTTTATAAAGAAACGATTAAGCGACTAGGAATGGGTGTATGGCTTTTGACCGGGTATTGGATTTGCGTGGTGTCTTAATGGATTTGTTGGCCGATGGCCGCTTGCTTCAAGAGGATGCCAATATGTTGCTGGGTGCATCGCGCACGCGTGAGCAGGCGATTATGCATCCGGTGATTTATATTGCGACCCAGAGTTTGGATGACCGCAAGCGCCCCGGCAAATTCTTGGATGGCGATGCTTTGACCGAATGGTTGGCCGAAAAGTCACAATTCCCGCTGGTTCACATAGACCCCATGAAAATCAATACCGCTAAGGTGACCGAAATTATGGGTTACGCCTTTGCTAAGCGGCATGGCATTTTGTGTGTTGAGGTCACCCCCGATGAAGTGGTTATCGCCTGTACCCAACCTTTTGTAAGCGGTTGGGAGCCGCAGCTTGAGCATGTGGCGCGCCGCCGTGTTAAGCGTGTGATTGCCAACCCTGCTGACATTGAACGCTATATGGTGGAGTTTTACACCCTTGCCCGCTCAATAACAGGTGCGGCAGGTGGCGCTTCGGCGTCTGCGATTACCAACTTTGAGCAATTAGTAGAATTGGGTAAGGCGACCGACCCTGACGCTAACGATCAGCACATCGTCAAAATTGTCGATTGGTTATTGCAATACGCCTACGATCAGCGCGCAAGCGATATTCATATTGAGCCGCGTAGAGAGGTTGGGCGCATTCGCTTTCGTATCGATGGTGTTCTGCACTCTGTTTATGAACTGCCAGCAAATGTTGCCACAGCCGTTACCAGTCGTTTTAAAGTCTTGGGGCGTATGGATATTTCTGAACGCCGCAAGCCGCAGGATGGGCGCATTAAAACCCGCCGTAATGATGGCAGCGAAATTGAATTGCGGATGAGCACTTTGCCAACGGCGTTTGGCGAAAAATTGGTAATGCGTATTTTTGATCCTGAGGTCTTGTTGCGCAGTTTTACGGATCTCGGTCTGGTCGGTGAAGATTACACGCGCTGGCGCACTATGTTAGATCGCCCCAATGGAATCGTATTGGTAACGGGCCCTACAGGCTCGGGTAAAACCACTACGCTTTACTCATCGCTACGACAAATTTCTACCTCAGAAGTGAATGTGAGCACCATTGAAGACCCCATAGAAATGGTGGAAGAGAGTTTTAACCAAACCCAAGTGCATCACAAAATCGGGTTGGATTTTGCGGCGGGCATTCGCAGCCTTATGCGACAAGACCCAGACATTATTATGGTGGGCGAAATTCGCGATTTAGAAACGGCGCAGATGGCGGTGCAAGCAGCACTTACAGGGCATTTGGTGTTATCCACCGTGCACACCAACGATGCACCTTCAACCGTAGCGCGACTGTTGGATTTGGGTATTCCCTCGTATTTAATCAATGCAACCTTGCTTGGTGTTATGGCGCAGCGTTTAGTGCGCACGCTCTGCCCGCACTGCAAAGAAGAAGGGCAAATCAGTAGCGACGAATGGCTGCAGTTAGTTGCGCCTTGGAAAGTAAATGTTCCTGCAAAAATTTATCGCCCTGTAGGTTGTTTGGAATGTCGCAACACTGGCTATTTAGGTCGTCAGGGTTTATATGAGATTTTAGTTTTATCGGATTCGCTCAAAGAAAAAGTCACCAGTGAGTGCAATATTATTGATATGCGTCGTCAGGCGATGAAAGAGGGAATGCGAACACTTCGTTTGTCCGGCGCGCAAAAAATTGCAGCGGGCTTAACAACACTAGAAGAAGTGTTGCGCGTTGCGCCACCAGCAGAAAAGACACATTAGTTTATATGTCCTCATGATAAAGAACATGGGTAGTCATCGATTGTTAATAGCTTTCTGTTAGTATCAACGCCCTTTAACTTGGTTCGCTTATTGCCTAAGTCATAGTAAGCCCGCAAAAAGAGACGCCCTAATCGTCATAACGCTTGTTAATGCGCACGTTGCGGGTGCACAAAAAAAACTATGCACTTTTATGCTGCACTCTGTTTAAAGATTTCTGATGTATTGATTTGCCTACTCTGGGAAGGTATTTTTTATGGCTATACGTGTTGCCATTCACCATGTTACTGAATATAAATTTGATCGACTTACCTCGCTCTTTCCTCATGTATTGCGTTTGCGCCCTGCGCCTCATTCGCGCACCAAAATTCACAGCTATTCGCTAAAAGTTGAACCAGAAAATCATTTTATTAATTGGCAGCAAGATCCTTTTGGTAATTTTCAGGCACGTTTGGTGTTTCCCGATCAATGCGAAAAATTAAAAATTTCGGTTGAAGTTATCGCCGAGATGACCTCAATAAATCCCTTCGATTTTTTTGTTGAAGAATATGCCGAATACATTCCCTTTGAATATGACAAGCAATTAGAGCGCGAGTTAATACCCTATTTAGAAGTCACTGAACAGGGCACACAACTCTTAGCCTTAGTGGAAGATGTTAAAGCCGAAATACGCCACCGTGTTTTGTCAGAAAAACCTTGGCATGTGAATGACTTTTTAGTGCAGGTAAACCAAAAGCTACAACAAATGATTGGCTATGGTGTTCGCCTTGAGCCGGGTATTCAAACCTGCGAAGAAACGCTTACATTGGCGAAAGGTTCTTGCCGCGATACCGCATGGCTGTTGGTGCAATTGTTTCGTCATTTAGGCTACGCCGCGCGTTTTGCATCCGGCTATTTGGTGCAATTGACGTCCGATATTAAAGCGCTCGATGGCCCGAGTGGCCCCGAAAAAGATTTCACCGATCTGCATGCGTGGACAGAAATTTTTATTCCCGGCGCGGGTTGGATTGGTTTAGACCCAACGTCTGGTTTGCTCGCTACTGAAGGCCATATTCCCTTGGCGTGCACACCCGATCCTATTTCTGCGGCACCTATTACGGGTGCAACCGGCAAGTGCGAAGTTGAATTCGCCTACCAGAATGAAGTCTTCCGCGTGTTGGAAGACCCGCGTGTTACCAAGCCTTATACCGAAGAGCAGTGGGCAACTATTAATGCACTCGGCGCGGCGGTGGATAAAACCTTAGATGAGCAAGATGTCCGCTTAACCACGGGTGGTGAGCCGACCTTTGTTTCCATCGACGATATGGAGTCTGAACAGTGGAATACCGGCGCGCTGGGAGCGGATAAATTAAAACTCGCGAAAGATTTATTGTTGCGTATGCGCAAAACCTTTGCACCTTTTGGTTTGCT
>SYDJ01000221.1 GCA_005801205.1 Gammaproteobacteria bacterium | reverse complement strand
TTTGGAATTAGGCTTGCCATACGACATGGTTTATCGCCTTCCTTTCCCCGGCCCAGGTTTAGGCGTGCGTATTCTCGGTGAAGTGAAAAAAGAATACGCCGATATCCTGCGCGAAGCAGATGCGATTTTCTTGGAAGAGTTACACGCATCTGGCTGGTACCACAAAACATCTCAAGCTTTCGCTGTGTTCTTGCCGGTTAAATCTGTTGGTGTAGTAGGCGATGGCCGCCGTTACTCTTGGGTTATTTCATTGCGTGCCGTAGAGACTGTAGACTTTATGACCGCACGTTGGGCGCACTTGCCTTACGAATTGTTAGAAAAGGTGTCTGGCCGTATTATCAATGAAATCTCCGGTGTATCGCGCGTTTGCTACGATGTATCGAGCAAACCACCAGCCACTATTGAGTGGGAATAGATTTTCTTGATCTAGTCGAATGCTAAGGCCGATCAGTTGATCGGCCTTTTTATTGGTACATATAAAGTCAAAGGATTGACTCTTGTTTTTTAACTTACTGAAAGATAAGAAGTTTATTTTTTGGCATTGCCTTTGCAAAACCTCTGTTATGAACTAGACCAAGCGTTGATTATTTGACGCGAATAACTAACAGAGGGTTAGCCCATGGCGGGCATGCACACTATCCAAACCTCGATTTCACCCCTAAAGCTGGTGCCCTTAGGCACAGTCGAGCCTGTATCTGCGCCTAAAATTGTTGGCGATAAAGGCCATGATGTTAAGGGCCAGGATCTCAAAAGCGCATTTGATTTATTTAATGAGATGTCGCAACAGCTGACAGACTCTTACTTCATGCTAGAAAACCGTGTGGCTGAGCTGAATCAAGAGCTCACCACTGTGGCCGATCAGCGTATGCAAGAGCTGGCCGAGAAAGAGAAAATCGCCAACCGCCTTGAGAACCTGCTCAACTTTCTCCCCGGCGGCGTGGTGGTGCTGGATTCCTCCGGCCGCGTTTCAGAATGTAACCCTGCGGCGGTTGATCTTTTAGGTGAGCCTTTACAGGGGGAGCTTTGGCGCGATGTGATTGTGCGCTCCTTTGCACCACGCCAAGACGATGGCCACGAAGTCTCTTTGCGCGATGGCCGCCGCATCAGTATTTCTACCCGCAACCAAGGTGAAGATGGGCAAATTATTTTGCTTACCGATCAAACTGAAACGCGCCGTTTACAAAGCCAGCTTAGTCGCCATGAGCGTTTATCCGCACTGGGTAAAATGATGAGTGCGCTGGCGCATCAAATTCGCACGCCTTTATCCGCCGCTATGTTGTATGCCGGTCACTTGTGCACCAGCAAATTGGATGATGAAAAGCGTCACCAATTTTCGGAAAAAATTTGTAATCGCTTAAATAATATCGAACGCCAAGTACAAGATATGTTGGTGTTTGCGAAAGGTGAATTGCCGCTTAAAGATGTGATTAGTGTGAATGAATTACAGCAGGCATTGGCCGAGGCGATGGAGGTTCCGCTGATGACTACAGAATCGTTATGCGCGTGGCGCAATGACTGTGGTGAAAATAGTATTCAATGCAATCGTGAAGCATTAATTGGTGCGTTATTAAACCTTGTTAATAACGCCATTCAAGCGGTGGAGCGAAACGCAAAGTTGCGCATAACCTTTACGTTGACTCAGCCTAAAAATCCCAAAGAAACGCCGCAGCTTATGATCGCCGTGTGCGATGCCGGCCCCGGTATTGCGCCAGAATTATTACCTACGCTCGGCGATTTATTTGTGACCACCAAAGCACAAGGCACTGGCCTTGGTTTGGCGGTAGTAAAAGCGGTAGCGCGAGCGCACCACGGTAATTTTAGTTTGCAATCGTCACAAGGGCAGGGTACCTGCGCCAGCCTTTTTATGCCGTTTGCAGTTATTTAATTGTTATTCATTGGTTTTAAAAATCATTCATCGGTAGGAGTAACACACATGGCACTTTCAGCATTAGCGATGAATTCATCGTCCGATTACACGAGTACAGCCATAAAAGTTTTGGTGGTGGAAGACGATAGCAATTTGCGTGAAGCCTTGAGTGATACCTTGCAGTTAGCAGACTACTCGGTGATTACGGCCAATAATGCCGAAGACGCATTGAAAAAATTGGCAGAATACGATGACCTGCGCATGATTATTTCAGATGTAAATATGGGCGCAATGAGTGGCCACGATTTACTGCGCGAAGTGAAAGCCAATTATCCCCATATTCCAATGATGTTAATTACCGCCTACGCCAGTATTAGCCAATCAGTAGAGGCAATTAAAAATGGTGCGGTCGATTATTTAGTAAAACCCTTTGCGCCAAATGTATTGGTAGAAACCATTGCGCGCCATTTAGGGGTTGCACAAATTCAAGGTGATGAGCCCATTGCGCAGGCTCAATCGAGTCGTCAACTTTTGCAATTGGCACAGCGCGTTGCGCAATCTGAATCCACTGTTTTGATTGTGGGTGAATCAGGTACGGGTAAAGAAGTTTTAGCGCGTTATATTCACAATCACTCGCCTCGTTCCAACCAACCTTTTATTGCCATTAACTGCGCCGCTATTCCAGAAAACATGTTGGAAGCTATGCTGTTTGGTCACGAAAAAGGCGCTTATACCGGCGCGCATTCCAGTGCGCCCGGTAAATTTGAACAGGCCAACGGCGGCACTTTGTTGCTCGATGAAATTTCAGAAATGGATATTGGTTTGCAAGCCAAATTATTGCGCGTGTTGCAAGAGCGTGAAGTTGAACGTTTGGGTGGTCGCAAAACCATTAAATTAGATGTGCGCGTTATTGCAACCTCCAACCGCGATATGCGCGAGCAAGTTGTCGCCGGAAAATTTCGCGAAGATTTATATTACCGTTTAAGTGTGTTGCCATTGCAATGGGCACCCTTGCGTGATCGCTTGGACGACATAATTCCGCTCGCACAAAAAATTCTGCAAAAGCACGCGCAAAAGCAAAATCGTCACGGTGTGAGTTTGACCATGGCTGCGCAGCAAGCACTGTTAAGTTATTCCTGGCCCGGTAATGTGCGCGAGCTGGATAACATTATGCAGCGCGCACTGATTCTACAAATTGGCAGCAGTATAGATGCGGTCGATTTAGGTTTGGATGCCGGAAACATCTACAGTCAAAAGCCCAACGTAATGGAGGCTGCCATGCAATATCAAACCTACCAGCCTGCAACCATGCTGCGCGATGCCCAAGGTGTGCATTCAGCACGGGAGTTTGCGCAGGACTTATCTGTACCCCATTACACAGGCGACAATATTGCACTCATCAGCGGCACACCTTATGTGCCCAACCCTGCTTTAGGTACAGATTTAAAGCAGCGTGAATATGAAATTATTATGGAGACGCTGCGTAAAGAAGGCGGCAGCCGCAAAAACACGGCGGAGCGTTTAGGTATTAGCGCGCGCACATTGCGTTACAAAATGGCACGTTTAAGGGAAGAGGGTTTTGCCATTACCGAGTGATATAGGTAAAAGACTGAGTAAATGTGCAGAGGAGTGGAATAATTGCCTGCTTAGGTCTATACCAAAAAGCAGCTTATAGAACTTCACTTCTCTCACTACTGAGCCACCAATGAAATTGTTTCACTTGGCAAAACCGCCTGCCTTTTTCTTGATGATAGTGCAGTGCATAATTTTGATTGCAACTTGCTGTTTACCGTCTGTTCCTAAGGCGGAACCGCTGCGAGTGGTGGTTACTGGGGACGGAAATGCCAACAGCCAGGATCCTTCATATTTCTTTGAGCAGTTATTAGTGTTGGCTTTAGATAAAACTAAATTAACTGATGGGGATTATGTTTTAGGTCACAACACTCATGGTGGTGGTATAGCGCGTGATCGAGCTATGGTGATTGCGGGTGTTGGTATTGATGTTATGTGGGCGTCCGCAACCAAAGAGCGTGAAGAGCAAATGCGGGTAGTGCCGATTGATCTTTTGAAAGATCTGAATAATTTCCGTGTGCTGTTAATCAACAAAGAATCGCAAGCACAGTTTAACCAAGTAAAAACGTTAGATGATTTAAAAAAGTTTACTGTTGGCTCAGGTGAGCACTGGACTGATGGGCTCATCATGAAAGACAATGGTTTTAATGTGATGGCAACGTCGAGTTATTATGGCCTTTTTAAGATGTTGGCCGCGCGACGTTTTCATTTTATATCGCGAGGCTTACACGAAATTGGTTATGACACTCAAGCCTATAAAGAATTTGCTTTGGTCAAAGAAGAAAAATTACTGCTAGCCTATGATGTACCAATTCCTTATTGTTTTTTCGTCAACAAAAATAACACCACCTTAGCTGATCGAATTGAACGCGGCCTTAATATTGCCTTGCAAGATGGTTCATTTGATAAGTTGTTTTATCAAATGCCAAGTTTTAAAGAGGGTGAAGACATTCTTAAAGGCGCTAACCGCACCCTCATAACCGTAAAAAATACTAAAAAATAAGTTTCCCCTAGCGTTTTAATTAAAATCAAACTCTGAAATTTCTCTCTGCAAGCGTTTTTCCTCCCATTTAATTTCCAGTTTTCTTCTGCACTCCATATTGGCTTTTATTTTTTTATGCTTGCCTTTTGCATTAACCGCATACTGTAAAAAAGCCGCCATGGCTTGATCGATCACTTCGGCGTCACGAATCTGTAGTGCTTGGCTCATCGCTTATCTCCTTGGGTTGGCATTAACAATGGGTTCAAAAACTAACCCAAGTAGATGACAGCTCTGTGAAGAAATAACGACATTTTTGTGGCTGAATTTTCAGAGAAGTGTGCTAAATATTTGAACGCTTGGCCAAGACTTGCCATGCGGCAAGTTTTGGCCTGCTTTGTGCAATATTCCCTGCAATTAGGCGAATTGCCAATTTTTTGTCGTAGCTATAAATAGCCATTCTTATTGTTGCATTGCTAGGAGAATCCCATGGTAGATCGTGTTGATATCAATCGTCTTCTTGGTGAAATGCGCAGTATTAAATCGCAAACCCAGGTGTTTCAGCGCCCGCAAGCACTTAATGGCGACGTGGGTATTAGCCGTGGGTTAAATAATTTACAGGTTGATACTGGCAACAAAGTTCCCAGTTTTGGTGATCTGATGACCAAAGCCATCAACAATGTGAATGAAGTGCAAAAAGATTCTAGCGCTATGGCAACAGCCTATGAAAAAGGAGTAGCGGGCGTGGACATTACCGATGTGATGATTGCCTCGCAAAAAGCCTCAGTCTCATTTCAAGCGATGGTGCAAGTGCGCAATAAATTAGTGGAAGCTTACAAAGATGTTATGAGTATGCCTATTTAACCTAAGGGGTTAACGAACGGCGTTTGAGTTATAGGTTTCGCGTACATTAATAAAAGGTTTTTGATATGGCCACAACAGCAGATGCTTCTAATCTCCCCGCAACAGGTAGAGGTCGTGGTGGCGATTTAGCCGAAGGTTTTAGCAGCCTGAATTTGTTCCGTCAGGTGGGATTAATGATCGCTTTGGCGGCGAGTGTGGCCATAGGTTTTGCAGTTGTGCTCTGGACACAAGCCGAAGATTATCGCCCACTGCTAGGCCGCATGGATAATTTGGATGCAGCCAGTGTTATACAAGTGCTAGAGCAAAGCCAAATTAAATTTAAGCTAGACCCTAATACCGGCACAGTCTTGGTGGCCGCTGATGATATTCACATGGCGCGCTTAAAGTTAGCTGAAGTGGGTTTGCCTGGCAGCAAAACCCCCGGCTTTGAATTAATGGATAAAGAGCAGCCACTCGGTACCAGCCAGTTTGTAGAGGGCACTCGCTATCAGCGCAGTATTGAAGGTGAGTTGGCTCGCACCATTACCAGTATCAGCAGCATTCGCAGCGCCCGTGTTCATCTTGCCCTTCCTAAAAAAACCGTGTTTGTGCGCGATGCGTCTAAACCAACAGCCTCAGTATTTGTAGAAGTGTTTGCCGGCAGAACTGTAGAGCCTGCGCAAGTAAAAGCAATTATGAATTTAGTGGCCTCCAGCGTACCCGATTTAAAAATGGCCGATGTGACGGTGGTAGATCAACACGGCGATTTGATTTCAACCGGTGAAGATAGCCAAGATTTAATGCTGGCCACCAAACAACATGACTATGCCAAAACCGTGGAAGAATCGGTTATGAAGCGCATTACCGGTATTCTTGAGCCAGTGGTTGGCAATGGTAAATTTCGCACCCAAGTGAGTGCGGATATAGACTTCACCGCCGTAGAGCAAGCAGCCGAAACGTTTAACCCAGATTTACCCGCCGTGCGCAGCGAGCAAAAACTTATAGAATCTAAGGGTGCTGGCGACGCAGTTGCCGGTATTCCTGGCGCACTGACCAATCAACCACCTGCCACGGGGCAAACACCTGAACAAGCCACTCCACAGGATGGCCAAGCTGCTGCACCCAAGCCCGCTAGCAATAATCGCGAACAATCAACCCGTAATTTTGAGCTAGATCGCACAGTAAGTTATACCAAACACCAACAAGGCACCTTAAAACGTCTAACCGTTGCCGTGGTTGTAGATGACAAAGTCGTCAAAAACGAGGATGGTACAGAGACTCGCCAAGCATGGTCAGCCAACGATCTCGAACGCTTGTCTATACTGGTAAGAGATGCGGTTGGTTTTTCTGCCGTGCGTGGCGATAGCGTCAATGTATTGAATGCGCCTTTCACCTCAGGTGTTGTACTGCCTGAAACTGAAATTCCCACTGTACCTATTTGGGAGCAGTGGTTAATGAAATACGGAAAGCACCTTGCTGGTGTGTTGATTGTGTTGATTTTGGTGTTTGGTTTACTGCGCCCGGTATTTAAAAGCTTGGCGCGCAACGGTGGCAACATTGCCGAACAAGAAGAGGCACGGCAGTTAGCCGCTTTAGAAGCCGCAGGTCTTGGCGGAATGGAAGGCGTTTCCGATGAAACTGTGACACTATCCGGCGGCAGCGCGCTCTTATTGGGTGGCCCTGAACAAGGTTATGAACAACAACTCAATGCCATTAAAGGCTTGATAGCAGACGACCCAGGCCGTGTGGCGCAAGTGGTTAAAAAATGGGTCAATCAAGGCGAATAGTAAAGTGAAGGGTGAATAAGTCTTATGGCAACTCCTGAAAAAGCTGGTGAAAAAGCCAAAACGAAATTACGCCCCGTAGATCAGGCCGCAATTTTGCTCATGTCTTTAGGCGAGCAAGATGCCGCCGAAATTCTCAAACACATGGGCCCAAAAGAAGTGCAGCGCATAGGCGCGGCCATGACCCAATTAAATAATGTGCAGCAATCAGATGTGCAGGCGGTAATGGGTAACTTCCTTGAAGAAGTGCGAACGCTAACGGGCTTGGGCGTGGGTGCAGATGGCTATATTCGTAAAATGCTGGTTACCGCCTTGGGCGAAGATAAAGCCAACGGTCTGATCGACCGTATTTTGTTGGGCGGCAACACGACCGGTTTGGATACGCTCAAATGGATGGATGCTCGCTCAGTGTCGGATATTATCCGCAATGAACACCCGCAAATTCAGGCGATTGTGATTGCCTATTTGGATGCTGACCAAGCCGCCGAAATTTTGACGTTCTTCCCTGAAAAAGTTCGTCTCGATATTATGATGCGCGTCGCGTCCTTGGATACGGTTCAGCCGAGTGCGCTGCAAGAACTGAACGATATTTTAGAAAAACAATTCTCCGGCAACGCTGCATCGCAAACCAAAGCCATGGGTGGTTATAAAGTGGCAGCGGAAATCATGAACAATTTGGATGGCTCAATCGAAGCCGATTTGATGGATTCCATCAAAGAAGTGGACGAAGACATGGGTAACCAAATTCAAGATCTTATGTTCGTGTTTGACAACCTCAAAGATGTGGAAGATCGCGGCATTCAAGCCTTACTACGCGAAGTTTCTTCCGAGGTACTTATTGTGGCGCTCAAGGGTGCGGACGACGAACTCAAAGAAAAAATCTTCAAAAATATGTCCAAACGTGCAGCCGAACTTTTACGCGACGATTTGGAAACCAAACCGCCCATGCGCTTGGCCGATGTAGAAGCCGCGCAAAAAGAAATTCTCACCACCGCACGCCGCATGGCCGATTCTGGCGAAATTATGCTGGGCGGCAGTGGCGAGGCGATGGTTTAATCTTTAGGAAACACTATGACCTCTAAATCTACGTCTGGGCGCATCGCTGCTGAAGATCTTGGCGAAGTCACATCATGGATGCTGCCACCCGTAGATGAAGCAGGCAAGGTATTATCCAGCGCTGAACGCGAGGCGCGTTTGCGTCGTGAGAAACTACTGCGGCAAGGCAAAGAAAAAATAGAAACCGTAGAAATGCCGGCGCCACAAAAAACCGGTATGACCGCGCAGGACATGCAAGATATTTTTGATGCAGCAGAAAAAGATGGTTTTGCACAAGGCCACGCGGAAGGCTTTGAAAAAGGCAAAAGCGATGGTTTTGAAGCAGGGCGTCAGCAGGGCTTAAAGGAAATGCGCGCGCAATTAACCTTGGAGCAGCAGCGCTTTCACAATCTCGCCAATGCATTATTGAACCCACTCACGGCGCAAGACAACGATGTAGAAAATATGCTACTCGATGTTATTTGTTCGCTTACGCAAAGTGTTATTCAGCGCGAGTTGGTGACAGATTCTTCGCACATTGTTGACTTAGTAAAAACCGCAGTCGATGCATTGCCGATTGGCAGTAAAAATATTCGCGTCAGTTTAAATCCCGATGATTTAGCTGTGGTAGAAACCTATGCTGCCGAGCAACAATTGGAGTGGAAGTTTTTTGGTGATCTGCAATTACAACCCGGCGGTTGCAAAATAGAAACACCAGAAAGCCGCGTGGATTTTTCAGTGTCGCAACGTTTGCAAACGGTGCTGGAGCAATTTTTAACGGGGCAGTTGGCGCAGCTTGATGGCGCTGATGATTCAGAAGAAACAGAGTAAAAACACCCCCTCGGCAATTGCATCCTGCATGGCTCTACCTCCCCCTTGAAAAGGGGGAGGGGCTAACTCCCAGTGCGATAACCTGTGTGCAAGGCTCGCTCTAATCTCCTCCCCTGTGTGAAGGGGGAGGCCGGGAGGGGGTAAAGTTCTCGCTACAAAAAACGGTTCACCTATGTCCGAACGTCAATCCATATCTTCCCGCCTACAACACTACGCACCGCGTCGTTTAATCAATAACGAACCCGTTGCTGAAGGCCGCATTACGCGCTCTGTCGGTTTAACTTTAGAAGCCGTTGGCTTAAAAGTATCGGTTGGAAAACAGTGCGAAGTGATTAATAGCGATGGTCGTCGTATCGAAGCCGAAGTCGTTGGTTTTGCGGGTGATCGCGTATTCCTCATGCCGATTAAACGTGTAGAAGGTTTGCAACCTGGCGCACGCGTTGTGCCGGTTTCGTCCCAGCAAGGCATGCGTATTGGCCCGCAATTATTAGGCCGTGTGGTCAACGGTATTGGCCAGCCTTTGGATAACAAAGGCCCACTTGTTGGCGATGAATTTCTCGATTTTGCGCCGCAAGAAATCAATCCTTTACAGCGCAACCCCATCAACGAAACCCTCGATGTTGGCGTGCGTGCGATTAATGCACTTATCACCGTAGGCCGTGGTCAGCGTTTAGGTTTAATGGCAGGTTCGGGTGTAGGTAAAAGTGTGCTTATGGGCATGATGACCAAATTTACGACGGCGGATATTGTGGTGGTGGGTTTGATTGGTGAGCGTGGCCGTGAAGTAAAAGAATTTATCGATCACATTTTAGGTGAAGAAGGTTTACGTCGTGCAGTGGTTGTTGCATCGCCTGCGGATGACGCGCCCTTAATGCGTTTACGTGCATCGCAATTGGCCAGCCGTATTGCTGAGTACTATCGCGATAAAGGTTTGAACGTTTTATTGTTAATGGATTCACTTACGCGTTATGCCCAAGCGCAGCGTGAAATCGCTCTAGCCATAGGTGAGCCACCGGCTACCAAAGGCTATCCACCATCCGTATTTGCCAAGATTCCACAACTCGTTGAACGTGCCGGTAATGCGGATAAAGGGCAGGGTTCCATCACCGCTTTTTATACGGTGCTAACCGAAGGCGATGACTTGCAAGATCCCATTGCCGATGCAGCACGTGCGATTTTAGATGGTCACGTAGTGCTTTCGCGCAAGCTGGCAGAAGAGGGGGTTTACCCGGCGATTGATGTAGAAGCTTCCATTAGCCGCGCCATGCAAAATATCGTTCCAGACGAACACCTGAAGCAAATGCAACGCTTTAAACAGTTGTTGTCGCGCTACCAACAAAACCGCGATTTGATTTCTATTGGCGCCTATACCCAAGGTGCGGATGCCGAAACCGACGCGGCCATTGAGCGCTTTCCCCATTTGCGCGCCTTTATTCAGCAGGGCATTAATCAACGCGTACTTATGCCGGAGTCTATTGCCAATTTACAAGCTGTTGTTCGTACACAAGGGCCTAAAAATACTGGGCCGCTTGCAGCACAGCATCAGCAGCGCTAAGCAGTAAAAGAGGTAGCTTATGGCTGAATCGCGCGCAAAACGCATGCAAGTTGTCTTGACCCTAGCCGAGCGAAATGAAGAGCAGGCTGGACAACAGCTCAGCCAATTCAACCAGCAAGTGGATGCTGAAGTAGAGCAGCTTCGCCAGTTAGATGACTATACAGCGCAGTACTTGAATACCTATTCCAACCGCAAAATAGCCGTAAGACCCCAAGAGTTAATTGCCTACAGCGGGTTTATACAACGCTTGGGCGAGGCGCGCAAAGAACAGCAGGCACGGCTTGAGCGTTTGCAGCTTCAACTAGAGCGTTTGCGGCAGGTGTGGCGCATAGCTCATCAAAAAACCGAATCTATAAAAGACCTTATCGCACGGCTGCAACAGGAAGAAAATACCCTTCTGGACAAGCGACTACAAAAGGAAATGGATGAGTTGGTGGGGCAGGCTTACAGCCGACGTGAAGAAAACTTCTAGCGTCAAAATGGCCTATCTAAGGCTTATTTGCGTCCGCGCTCTTTTTTTAGGATTTTCTCTGTGCGCTGCTATACAAAGAGTATTTATCGGCTAGGCTTAGGTTTGGAAGAATGCTTAGTGTAAGCCAAGCCCAAGGGCTATTTGGGTGTAATGGTGTACAGAATTACTAAGCCAGCAAAATCCAAATAATGATTATTTGAATAATGTGACAGAGGTAAGTTATGGCGATCACGTCTACCGTTTCTGCAGATGGAAACCAGGTGACCATCTACATTCAGGGGCGTTTCGATTTCAGTTCCCATCAAGAATTTCGCAACGCTTATGAAAAACTGACGAAAGCGCCTAGTCGCTTTCGGGTGGATTTGCAGGGTACGTCTTATTTAGACAGTTCGGCCTTGGGCATGCTTTTGTTGCTGCGCGATCATGCGGGTGGCGAGCGAGCGGATATAGACATTGTGAATTGTTCGCAAGATGTTAAAAAGATTTTGCTCATCTCAAATTTTGAACAATTGTTTTCTATTCAATAGATGCGAGGACTTGTTCGTTTGAAATCTTTCAAACGCAAGTTGTGAGTTCTCAGAATGGATGTTGAAGGAAGGCGATTGCTATGAACGATCTGCGTAGCTTAAAAATCTTGGTAGCTGATGACACTGATACAGACCGTCTGATATTAGAGACCATAGTGCGCAAAGAGGGGCACCAGGTTTTTTCTGCAAAAAATGGCCTTGAAGCTGTTGCTATCTTCCAGCAAGAACACCCCGATATTGTGTTGCTCGATGCGCTTATGCCAGAAATGGATGGCTTTGATGCTGCACGTCAAATTAAAAATTTGGCGGGCGATGAATTAGTCCCCATTATTTTTCTCACATCACTGCAAGACACAGATTCCTTGGTGCACTGTTTAGATGCTGGCGGCGATGATTTTTTATCCAAACCCTATAATCGGGTTATTCTCAAAGCCAAAATAAAATCCTTTAATCGCATGCGCGGTTTGCACAACACCATGATCACCCAGCGCGATCAATTGGCGCAGCATCACCAGCGGTTACTGCAAGAGCAAGCCGTCGCTAAACAAGTTTTTGATAATGTTGCCCATAGCGGCTGTTTAAATGCCAGCAATGTGCGATATTTTCTGTCGTCGCTCGCAGTATTTAATGGTGATGTCGTGGTCGCAGGGATTCGTCCCAACGGCAATATGATGGTGTTATTGGGTGATTTTACAGGGCATGGTTTACCGGCAGCCATTGGCGCTATGCCTTTAGCATCCACTTTTTACGGCATGGTAAACAAGGGCTTTTCCATGTCGGATGTGCTGTGTGAAATCAACAAAAAATTAAAAACTATTTTGCCGATTGGTTTGTTTTGCTGCGCCACCATGATTGATTTTAACTTTCGTCGTAAGCGCATAAAAGTATGGAATGGTGGCTTGCCCGCAGGCATGATTTATCGTCACCTTGATCGCAGTGTTATTCCTTTGCGTTCAACTCATTTACCCTTGGGGGTTTTGCCAGAAAAAAGTTTTAAAGATGATGTGCAGCTTTATGACTTGGATGAAGGTGATCGCATTTTTATGTGGTCTGACGGTATTCACGAGGCGCGCAATCCTGCTGGTGATATGTATGGAGAGGAGCGTTTGTTAGAAGTGTTGGCTCAGGCCAATGAACCTGCAATCATATTTGATGAAATTTTAACGAGTGTTAAAAATTTTATTGGCTCCGGTGAACAGGATGACGATTTATCCATGATTGAAATTCGTATGGATGCACCAGAGCATCTGCAGCATCCAAACCATTATTTTGTCCATCAACAGCAGCAGTTACCAGTAGAGTGGGAGCTGCGCTTTGAAGTTAAGCCCACCAGTTTCAAATCCTTTGACCCCTTGTCATTTTTGTTAAATATTTTAACGGAAGAACCAGATTTACGTAGTTTTAGCGGTAGCCTCTATACCATCTTGGCAGAGCTTTATTCTAATGCACTTGAGCACGGGGTGTTGGGTTTGAGTGGTGATATAAAAAAATCACCGGAAGGTTTCGCTGAGTATTATGCGCAGCGTGAAAAATTGTTAAATGAAATTGCCACTGGATTTGTGCATATTTATTTTGCTTATTCATCAAATATAGATGGCGGCTCATTAACCTTGCGGGTGGAGGATAGCGGTGCAGGATTTGATTACAGTGCTCTTCAAGGCAAACCGTTGTCCACCATCGGCTATAGTGGGCGCGGTATTGGTATAGTTGAAAAATTGTGTAAAACCGTTCGTTATTACGGTTCTGGCAATAAAGTTGAAGTGGTGTTCGCTTGGGTTAATGATGATTAATACCCAAACTATTCCACTCCACATAACATGTCTGCTCGGGTAAAATTATGAGTGTAACGCAACACATTAGCTACGATGCTTTAAATTCTTTAAAAGAAGTTATGGAAGACGATTTTAATTTTTTAATTGAAACGTTTCTTCATGATTCTGAAGACCGCTTGGGAAAATTGCATGAACTACTGGGCGGCGATGACGTTGATGCTATTCGTAGAGCATCACATAGCTTTAAAGGTAGTTGCAGTAATCTTGGCGCTTTGCGGCTTGCAAGCTTATGCGCGGCGTTAGAGCGCAAAGCATTTGACCGAAATATTGCAGATCTAGCTGTGGATCTCGCGGAGATTGAAGAAGAGTTTTTAATCGTCAAACAAATCATGCTGGATTTTCTCGCGCACTAAAAAAATTTTGGTACCTCCCCTCTTTGGCATCCCCCTTGCTCTTATCCCTTTGAAGGCTTAAATCAATTTCAAATCCAACCCTAAAGCGGCAATCACTTGCCGTTTTGCGGGTTTGTAGTGGCAATAAAGAGGGCTAGCGGCAATGAATAACACGTCTGCATACGCGAATGTATTATTGAAATCTCCTGCATTAAAAACAGCGGCGGCAATACCTGCAACCGTAACGCCCAAACATAATGATGTCAGTGATGATTCATCTGCTAATTTTCGGCAAACTTTTAAAGATGTACACGAGAGTCAGAAAAGTCAGAATGATACAGTTCATAAGTCTATGAACTCTAAAAAATCTACGCAGGTTGAGCGTCATAGAGATGCTAAAAATACCAAAGAGGTTGAGGATATTAAGGTCACCAACGAGACGGCTGCAAAACAAAAAACCACTAATGACTCTGCCGATATAAATCGAAACGCTATTGGCAGTAAATGTGTGCGCGAACAATCGGCACAACACAAAAACAAAGATTTATGTGCGGATAAGTCTACCGACGGAGAATTTGATCAAGAAGCCACCAACCTTGTTGCTGACAAAAGTTCAGATACATCTCCAAATACACTGATGGCTTCGGCTGCGGTTGATGAGATGGATAGTGGTTTAACCCAATCGGCTTTGGTATTTGGTACAGAATTCACGACAGCTACAGAGGCTTCAGTGCCAGTGGTTGCCGATGTTTCGGGTTCAGTGGATGAGCAAATATTAACGCAAGAGGCACCTGTATCTGCAAACACAAACGCGGTCTCAACAACTATTGATTCTGCGGGTTCCTTCGTGCCCTCGTCTGCAAGTCCAGTGCCTCTGAGTGGTGCGGATGTGGTAGCCCCCTTTACCAGAAATTCCATAGCGTCTGAGATTATTGATTCAAGGCCACCCTTATCGCCATTGTCATCAAAATCAGAATCGGGATTAGTTGCTATGGCTCCCGTTGAGCCAAACGCCATAACGCTTGGAATAGAAAGCCTTGGAAATGCATCCATAAGCCCTGACACATCGATAAAGGTAGGTAAAAGTAGTGAGGGGGTTGGTCAGCCATTAGGTGTTAATGAATCTCTACTGCAACAAAAGCAAATGCAACAGCTTATCGATAGCTCACAATCTGTTTCCGCAAATCAGCTGGTGACTGCTGTAGCACCTTTGGATGCTCCTGTTTTAGCCGCAGGCGCTATGGCCTCACTCTTACCGGTAAAACCGGCGCAAGGTGCTGTATCTAATGAGTCTGAGCAAGCAGCAGAAATACTCGCCGTATTAACACCAGAAACTAACCTATCAGCAAAACTAACTGCCAAAGCCAGTGTGCCAACAGATGTCACTCTTGATTCGAGCAATCCCGTAACAACTACACAAGCTCACATACAGGCAGCCAAGTCTGCGTTTGAAAAAACCTTACAGGCTATAGTTTTAGCTGATGCAAGTGGTGCGGATGATAGTATCGCCCAAGCGTTAAATTCGAGTAGCTCAAGCAGCTCAACGAATACATTTATGGATTCTTTAATGCGCGGAGCGGATCAGCAAACCCCGGCGGCGCGTAGTTTTGTGGTGCAAACCTCTGTTCCTGTTCCGGTAGGGCAACCGCAGTGGAGTCAAGCGGTGGGTGAAAAAGTGTTGTGGCTTGCAGCGCAGAATGTCAGCTCCGCCGAAATTAATTTACACCCCAAAGATTTGGGGCCAATACAGGTTAGGGTTAGCGTTAACCAAGAGCAGACCACGGTGAGTTTTACCAGCCAGCATGCGGTTGTGCGTGAAGTGCTCGATCAAAACCTCAACCGTTTGCGCGACATGTTTAGCGAACAGGGTTTGAATCTCGTCAATGTGGATGTTTCCGATAAGTCCTTTAGTCGCCAACAAGGTGATGCTCAAGGTCAAAAAGGTCAGAGCGGCGCACATGATGTTGCTCAAAATGAGGAAACAGCCGTCGCCATGAGCGCTATTGTTCAGCAGCGTTTAGTGGATCATTACGCGTAATTAGGATTTTTTAAGTGTCTCAGTAGGGTCGTTGTTACGATTTTGCTGAACGCCTCCCTTTCTGCTTAAGAATTGCTCAGCTTGCTGCATATGCAAGCAGCATCAATATTTTGCGGTAAAAAAGACCTTTCATTCCGCCATCCTCCTAGCAATCAAACAATCCACTGCTACGCTTTAGTGAGCAATAGCTGGCATAGCTATTGCTGAAACCCTATTAGCTAAAGAAAGTGACGGAGTTTTGACATGGCCGCTGGTAAAAAAGACGAGAAACCGAGTAAAGATGCTCAACCCGCTGAAGGTGCCGTTGATGAATCCAAGCAAAAAAAGAAAAAGCTTTTTATGTTTATTGGCTTAGCCATCTTATTGGTTGTTATTTCGGTGGGTGCGACTTTTTTTGTAGTCTCCAAGATGATGGGTGGGGAAAAGTCTGGTGGGGAAGATGCCACATCTGCCTCTGAATCTAGCGAGTCGGCAGAAGTAGTAGCCAAACCTGCGATCTATTTCCCCTTAAAAACCTTTACGGTTAATTACGATGTTAATGGCCGCCAGCGCTTTCTACAGGCTGAGCTGACACTGATGTACCGCGACGAAGCCGTACTGAAGACACTCGAATTACATATGCCTGCATTGCGCAACAGTCTGGTTATGCTGTTAAGTCGCCAAGTATTCGACGAGTTACAAACTGCAGAAGGTAAAGAGAAGTTACGCACTGACGCGCTTGCAGAAATACAAGGCATTATCGCTAAAGAGGGTGCCGCAGCTGCAGCAAAATCAGAAGAGAAAGATGCAAAAGAAAAACCTTCAAATGCCAATGTTGAACAAGTGCTATTCACGCAGTTTGTAATGCAATAGCAACGCACTAAATAGCAATGCAATAAATAGCAATGCAATAAAAGGGTAGCCACTCGTGCAAGATCTATTATCACAAGACGAAATTGATGCCCTCTTACACGGGGTCGATGACGGCGATATAGAAACCGAAGCGGATCTTGAGCCGGGTACGGTTAAGAACTACGACTTAACCAGTCAAGACCGAATAGTGCGTGGGCGTATGCCCACGCTTGAAATGATTAACGAACGTTTTGCACGCTATACCCGTATCAGCATGTTCAATATGTTGCGCCGCACTGCCGATGTTTCTGTGGGCGGTATTCAAATTCAAAAATTTGGTGAATATGTTCATACGCTTTATGTTCCCACCAGTTTAAATATGGTGAAGTTTCGCCCCTTGCGCGGTACTGCATTAATTATTTTAGATGCAAAATTAGTATTTAAATTGGTAGATAATTTTTTTGGTGGCGATGGCCGCCACGCAAAAATTGAAGGCCGCGAATTTACCCCCACGGAATTGCGGGTAGTGCAAATGGTGTTAAACCAAGCGTTTGTGGATTTAACAGAGGCTTGGAAAGCCGTAATGCCCATTAATTTTGAATACGTACATTCTGAAGTAAACCCATCACTGGCCAATATTGTCAGCCCCAGTGAAGTGGTAGTGGTCAGTACGTTTCATGTAGAGCTAGATGGCGGCGGTGGTGAATTACATATCACCATGCCTTACTCAATGATTGAACCTATTCGCGAGGTGTTGGATGCGGGTTTGCAATCCGATAGTGACGAACAGGATGAGCGTTGGGTAAAAGCCTTACGTGAAGATGTGCTTGCCGCAAAGGTAGAATTAGAATGTGATGTTGTTCGGCGAGAAATAACACTGCGCGATATAGTTGATTTAAAAGCGGGTGATGTCATCCCCATAGAATTTCCTGATTTTCACGTCTTGACCGCGAATGGTGTGCCTATGTTTAGAACACAGTTAGGTCAGCATCGCGGCAATTTAGCATTAAAAATAAAAGAATTTTTTGACCGCTCTAGCGCGCAAAATATAACCGGAACACCAGGAGTTAATAATGGTAAACGATGAACCAGACGATATGGCAGATGATTGGGCTGCCGCCATGGCAGAGCAGGCCGATGCCGATGAGGCGGCGGCAAATCCGATTAGTTTTGAAGAGCTGCAAAACGAACACCATAAAATAACAACTAATCCTGAGTTGGAAGTTATTTTAGATATTCCTGTCACTATTTCTATGGAAGTTGGGCGCACGTCAATTACCATTCGCAATTTGTTGCAGCTTAATCAAGGTTCAGTCATTGAATTAGATCGTTTGGCGGGTGAACCTTTGGATGTATTGGTGAACGGAACTTTAATTGCTCACGGTGAGGTAGTAGTGGTTAATGAGAAATTTGGTATTCGTATGACCGATGTTATCAGCCCTGCAGAGCGTATTAAAAAGCTGCGTTAAGTCTTTAGTCTTCATATGGTTTTTTGCTATCTGTTACGCCAAGTCGTTTGACTTGGTGTGTTGTTGCAAAAATTCAGCGTTCAAAAGGTTAAACTATGACAATCTTCGCCGGCCTCCATAAAAAATCTACTGCCGGTATTGCCTGTGCGCTAAGTATTTTTTTTATTTTCTCATTTACATATTCACATGCAGCCGAAACCCTAGCGCCTCAATATGAAGCCGCATCAAACACTGCGGCTCAAGTGCAAAAAGCGAGTGCTGCAGAAACTAGCAATAGCATTGCGCAAACTCCAGTAACCACTAACTATTCAGTCTCCGCGCCTAAACCAAACTTACTGCCACAAACGACCAGCAGTGCCTCGCAGCTTGCCAGTTTGCTGGGCGGCTTAATGCTGATTTTGGTTTTGATTTACGGCTTATCTTGGTTTGTAAAACGTTTTAGTCAAGGCGGGTTTATGCAAAACCCCAATATGAAAATTGTATCGGCTATGCCGCTAGGCACGCGCGAGCGTTTAATGCTGGTGGATGTTGGCGGCAAACAATTATTGTTGGGTGTAACTGCCACGCAAATTAATACCCTGCATGTATTTGACGAGCCTGTTGCGCCAGCTGAAAAGCCAGCGCCAATCGCTTCCGATTTCAGTCAAAAATTAATGGCGATTTTGCAACAAAAAATGGTTGCAGCGCCGGATGATGCTACGCATAAAAAATCAAACTCCTAAGGACTGCTTATGTTGATGTTTGGGTTGCGAGATGTATTTCGCGGAACAAAATATTTTCTCCTTGTCGCCGTTATGTTGATGAGCCTAAATTCTTGGGCGCAAACAAAACCTACTGTTGATCCTGTGCCTGCTGTTAATACCTCTGCGGTGAACGTGGGTGGTTCATTGCCCGCTATTCCGGGATTGCCCGCATTAACGGTTAAAACAAATAAAGACGGTACGCAAGAATATACTGTGACACTGCAAATTCTGGGCATCATGACGATGCTGACGTTTTTGCCTGCACTCTTAATGATGGTGACATCTTTTACACGCATTATTATTGTGTTTTCTATTTTGCGCCAAGCGCTCGGTTTGCAGCAGTCGCCTTCTAACCAAATTTTAATTGGCTTGGCGTTGTTCCTTACTTTTTTTATTATGCAGCCGGTCTTTAATAAGGCAAATGAAGATGCCTTGCAGCCATATATCAATCAACAAATTACCGCGAATGTCGCCATAGAAAGAGCCACAAAACCTTTTCATGCGTTTATGTTGGCGCAAACCCGTGAATCTGATATCAATTTATTTGTGGGTATCGCCAAGCATCCGCCCATAGCCACACCGCAGGACACGCCATTTAATATTTTAATTCCAGCGTTCATTATCAGCGAATTAAAAACGGCGTTTCAGATTGGCTTTATTATTTTCATTCCGTTTTTAGTAATCGATATAGTCGTATCCAGTGTGCTTATGGCCATGGGTATGATGATGCTATCGCCACTCATTATTTCTTTGCCGTTCAAAATTATGTTGTTTGTACTGGTGGACGGCTGGGCGATGATCGTCGGAACGCTTGCTGCCAGCTATGGTGTTTAATAAAAGGTTAGGGTGTTTAGTGGAGTAAAGTTATGACCCCTGAAGTTGTTATGGATATTTTTGCCGAAGCACTTTATCTCATAGTGCTTTTGGTGTTGGTGATTGTGGGCCCAAGTCTGATTGTTGGTTTGCTGGTGAGTATGTTTCAAGCAGCAACCCAAATTAACGAGCAGACCTTGAGTTTTCTGCCGCGCTTAATTGTGACTATTGCTACCATCGCTATTGCGGGTGCGTGGATTATTACGAAGTTTACCGATTTATTTAATCGGCTTTATACCAGTATTCCCACGCTGATCGGGTAAGAAACCACATGCAAGAATTGGTGGTCAGTGAAGCGCAAATCAACCAATTTATTGGCCAGTATTTATGGCCAATGATTCGCATTAGCGCATTCTATTTCGCAGTGCCTATCATAGGCGCCCGCACTGTGCCTGCCCGCATTCGTATTGTGCTTTCATTATTCACCGCGCTTTTGGTCGTCCCGCTGTTACCCAATGCTCCTGTTGTTTCTTTTATGTCGTTAGCGGGCATCTTGATGATTGTTAAAGAAGTTATTATTGGGCTTGCTCTTGGTTTTATGTTGCAAATTGTTATGCAGGTTTTTGTATTAGCGGGCCAATTAATTGCGCTCAAATTGGGTTTAGGTTTTGCGGCACAAAACGATCCTTCTAGCGGCGTGAGTGTGACGGTTATTTCGCAATTTTATTTATTGCTGTCAACATTATTGTTTTTAGCCATTAACGGTCACTTGGCTGTTATCAATATGATCGTCAATAGTTTTACGGCTTTTCCCGTTGGAGGCCCTGGTCTTTCGCCCGATGATTATCTGCTGGTTGTCCATATGTTTTCGTGGATGTTTGCGGCGGGTTTGCTAATTAGTTTACCTATATTTACTTCCATGATGATTGTGAATCTTTCGTTCGGCGTTATGGGGCGTTCTGCACCGCAGCTCAATATTATTAGTGTGGGTTTTCCAATTACACTGATGTTTGGCTATATCTTGATGTGGTACTCCTTGGCTAATTTTTTGCCGCTGTTTAATCAAATCATCGAAGAAGGTTTGAATACGGCCAACATGCTTGTGAGGTCGTCGTAAATGGCCGAAGACGACAGTCAGGAAAAGACGGAAGAGGCCAGTGGCCGAAAGATTGAGAAGGCGCGCGAAGAAGGGCAGGTACCTAGATCGCGCGACCTCACCACCTCCGTTGTACTTTTATTAGGTTCAATAGCCTTACTGTATTATTCAGATTTTATGGGCGGCAAATTTGTGGAAATGACGCGCGCAAATTTTGTGATATCGCGTGCTGCTATTTTTGATCCCAATGCCATGATTGGCCATTTTGCATCTGCGATGTATTTGGGTTTGGTGAGTATGGTGCCGTTCATGGCGCTCATGCTGGCGGCGTCCATTATCGGCCCAGTCGCACTAGGTGGTTGGTTGTTCAGTGGTGATGCCCTTATGCCCAAGCTCAGCAGAATGGACCCTATGGCGGGTTTAAAGCGCATGTTTTCAATGAAGGCGCTTATTGAGCTGCTGAAGGCCAGCGCAAAAGTGACGATTATTTTGGGTACTACTATTTGGCTGCTTAACTATTACGCGCAGCCCATGTTTCGTTTAAGTGATAAAGATGTCGTTGCTGCAATTATTGAATCCGCCGAAATTAGCGCTTATGCGTTAATCATTTTATCTGCGTGCACCTTATTGATTGCCGCTGTGGACGTGCCCCTGCAATTGTATGAGTACAATAAAAAATTAAAGATGTCCAAACAGGAGGTGAAGGACGAATCAAAAGATACCGATGGTAAACCCGAAGTTAAAGGTCGCATTCGTCAATTGCAACGCGAGATGGCGCAACGCCGCATGATGTCAAATGTGCCCAGTGCGGATGTGATTATCACCAACCCAACGCACTATGCAGTCGCCTTAAAATACAACCCAGAGTCCATGGCTACGCCCATTCTTTTGGCGAAGGGCGGTGACAATATCGCTCTGAAAATTCGCGAGATCGCCAAGGCACACGGCATAGAAATTATTGAATCCCCCGTGTTGGCGCGCGCCATATTCCATACTACCGAGCTTGATGCTGAAATCCCCGCAGGGCTCTATTTAGCGGTTGCACAGGTGTTGGCCTACGTATTCCAGTTACGCTCTTACCGCAAAGGCCGTGGTCAAAAGCCCAAATATCCTAGTAATCTCAATGTTCCAAGGGATATGTATTTTGATTAACAATAGGCTCGGTGGCCTAAAATTGAGCGTATTGCTGCAAATTCCTGCCTTATGATGGGATTTTATTCGGCGCAGTAAAATACCTAGGAAAAACTAAAAATTATCGTTGACGGCAGAAAACTCGTTGATATAATGCGCCCCACTTTGCCAGTGTGGTGAAATTGGTAGACACACGGGATTCAAAATCCCGCGCCCTTAACAGCGTGTC
>SYDJ01000220.1 GCA_005801205.1 Gammaproteobacteria bacterium | reverse complement strand
TCATGAAGTGGAAAACTGGCCAGGTGGCGCACACGATTTGCAAGGCCCAGATTTGATGGTGCAAATGCAAGAACATGCCGAACGCTTTAATACTGACATTATTTTTGATCATATTCATGAAACTGTATTGAATGAGCGCCCATTCAAACTGATTGGCTCCAATACCTATACCTGTGATGCATTGATTATTGCAACCGGTGCATCTGCACAATATTTAGGTTTGCCATCGGAAGAAGCGTTTCAAGGTCGCGGCGTAAGTGCTTGCGCAACGTGTGATGGTTTCTTTTATCGCGGTCAAAAAGTGGCCGTTGTCGGCGGCGGTAATACAGCAGTAGAAGAAGCACTATATTTGTCTAATATCGCCAGCGAAGTCACCCTAATTCACCGTCGCGATAAATTAAAGTCTGAAAAGATTTTGCAGGATAAATTGTTTGCCAAAGCAGCTAACGGCAATATTAAAATTATTTGGAACCATCAGCTTGATGAGGTTTTGGGCGGCGATTCAGGCGTAACCGGCTTACGCCTAAAAAGCACACAAGATGACAGCACGCAAGAAATTGATATTGCTGGCGTGTTTATCGCCATTGGACACAAACCCAATACCGATATTTTTGCTGGCCAGCTGGATATGAAAGATGGTTATTTAATTGTGCAAAGCGGCTTACACGGCAATGCGACTGCCACGAATATTCCGGGCGTATTCGCAGCTGGTGACGTAGCTGACCACGTGTATCGCCAAGCAATTACTTCATCGGGTGCGGGCTGTATGGCAGCATTGGATGCAGAAAAATATTTAGATGATTTGTAAGTTTGATAATTATCCATCGTCATCCCCGCTACTCGTTAGAGCAGCGCACGCGGGGATCCATTTTTTTAAGAGCTGGATCCTCGCCTACGCGAGGATGACGACTCCCTTTTTTAGGGTTTATTTCTCTAATTAAACCCTATCGCTCACTATTTCACTCAGCCTTTTCAGGACAATGCAAACTCTGCTTAATCTCATCGCCATCGAGTGAATGTAAATGCACATCAAAGCCCCATAGACGGTGAAGATGCTTCAAAACTTCGCGAGCAGAATCCGCCAGCGGCTTGCGGTTATGCATGGTGTGATGCAAGGTTAAAGCACGATCACCACGCACATTCACACTGTAGACTTGAATATTGGGTTCGCGGTTGCCAAGGTTATACTGCCCTGCCAAAGTTTCTCGCAATTTTTTAAATCCAGTTTCATCATGAATAGCAGAAATTTCAATTTTCTCTTCTTGGTCATCATCCACAATGCTAAAAAGTTTTAGATCGCGCATTACCTTTGGCGATAAAAACTGCAAAATAAAACTCTCATCTTTAAAATTGCGCATTGCAAAATGCAAGGTTTGGTTCCAATCGCTGCCGACAATATCGGGGAACCATTCGCGATCTTCAGCGGTAGGGTTTTCGCAGATGCGACGAATATCCATCATCATCGCAAACCCCAAGGTGTAGGGATTAATGCCACTAAAATAAGGGCTATCGTAAGCCGGTTGTGCAATCACGCTGGTGTGGGATTGCAAAAACTCCATCATAAAACCATCTGTTACCAATCCACGCGAATACATTTCATTCAACAACGTGTAATGCCAAAAGCACGCCCAGCCTTCGTTCATTACTTGCGTTTGACGCTGCGGATAAAAATATTGCGCAATTTTCCGCACTATACGAATGACTTCGCGCTGCCAAGATTCCAACAAAGGGGAGTTTTTCTCTAAAAAATAGAGAATATTTTCTTGTGGCTCCGAGGGAAAGCGCGGCGCATTTTTTTCCGCTTTACCACTGGCTGATTTAGGGATGGTACGCCACAAATCATTCACTTGTTTTTGTAAATATTCTGCGCGCTCAGCTTGGCGCAATTCTTCATCGTGAGCAGAAATAGGATAAGGACGCTTGTATCTATCAACGCCATAGTTCATAAGTGCATGACAGGAATCTATAACCGCCTCCACCTCAGCAATACCGTAACGTTCTTCGCATTTGCTGATATAGTTTTTGGCGAACACTAAGTAGTCAATTATGGAATCTGCGTCTGTCCACGTCTTAAATAAATAATTACCTTTAAAAAATGAGTTGTGCCCATAACAGGCGTGAGCTATGACCAGCGTCTGCATGGTCATATTATTTTCTTCCATTAAATAGGCAATGCAGGGGTTTGAATTAATTACAATCTCATAAGCTAAACCCATTTGGCCGCGCTTGTAAGAATTTTCTGTACTGAGAAATTGTTTGCCATAAGACCAGTGATGGTAGCCAATCGGCATGCCCACCGCTGCGTAAGCATCCATCATTTGCTCAGAGCTGATGACTTCAATTTGATTGGGGTAAGTATCCAGCCCAAATTCGCTCGCAATTTCTGCAATAGCCTGATCGCACTCGCGAATCAAATCAAAGTTCCATTCCGATGAAGTAAACAAAGGCGCGGCCGCCATTTTTGAGACTTTATTTTTACCCACTTTTTCTTTCGCGGTGGTATCAATAGGTTTCAACTTATCTTCAAATGACTTCATGCGACCTTCTTATGAAATAGCTCACGGAAGACGGGATAAATATCCTCAATACCCACAATATGCTGCAGAGAGAATTTATCAGGATTCTCACTGTGCACTTGTTCGTAGGTATGCCACAAGGCTTGGTGATCATGAGGCGTAATTTCAATATACGAATAGTACTGACACAATGGCAGTAAATTGTCGCTCATCAGCTTTTTACAATTGCCGGAGTCATCGCCCCAATTATCGCCATCGGATGCTTGCGCGCCATAAATATTCCATTCATTGGGTGAATAGCGATCTTCAATGATTTCCTGCATCAACTTCAATGCACTAGACACCACAGTACCGCCAGTTTCGCGCGAATGAAAAAACTCATGTTCATCCACTTCTTTCGCAGTAGTATGGTGGCGAATAAAAACGATTTCGGTTTTTTCATAATTCCGTTGCAGAAATAAATACAACAAAATAAAAAAACGCTTGGCAATGTCTTTAGTGGCTTGATCCATTGAGCCAGACACGTCCATAATGCAAAACATAACGGCTTTTGAACGAGGGATAGGCTGTTTAATTTGCAGATTGTATTTTAAATCAAAGGTATCTAACCAAGGCGTGCGTTTAATAGCCTGAGAAAGTTTTGCCATTTCATCGAGAATTGTTTGACGCAGAACTAAATCACGCGAGGATTCATCTTCTTGGTCAAGCGCAATTAACTGCGCTTCCAACTCTAACAAGCGCTTGCGCTTACCCGTAGTGAGCGCAATACGACGCATATTCGCGGCACGTAATGATCGAACAATATTTATTCGCCCCGGCTGCCCTTCATTGGCGATACCACCGCGCACTTTTTTAAATTCTTCAACACCTGACAACTGCCGCTTAATAAGGTTTGGCAATTCCAAGCCATCAAACATAAAATCTAAAAACTCTTCTTGCGACAAGGTAAATGAAAAATCATCTTCACCCTCGCCGGAATCGCTGGCATTTTTTCCACCGCCGCCACCTGCTCCGCCTTCAGGCCGGTTCACCTTGTCACCGGTAGAGAATTGTTTGTTGCCAGGTAACACACGAGTGTTATAACCGCCATTGCCATGATGAATAACAGGTTCGCCAATATCTTTTGCGGGAATACTGATCTTACCGCCCTTATCGATATCTTTAATGGAGCGATTACTAACGGCATCTGAAACAGATTTTTGAATTTGATCGCGATAACGGCGCAAAAAACGTTGCCGATTAACCGCGCTTTTGTGTTTAGCGTTAAGGCGTCTGTCGATGATATAACTCATGCTGAACCCTTATTCTCACAAAGAAGAGTGCGAACAACACACAACAAATAACACAGTAAGTGATCGCCGAAGAGAGACATTTAACAACTCCCTCTTCAGCCTTCTCTGTAGCTACTGCGATTTTCTTACCCGCAAATACCACTCAGACAGCAAGCGAACTTGCTTCTCGGTGTACCCGCGCTCCACCATGCGCTGTACAAAATCACCGTGTTTTTTCTTGTCTTGCGCTGAAGCCTTGGCATT
>SYDJ01000219.1 GCA_005801205.1 Gammaproteobacteria bacterium | reverse complement strand
GAGACCTTTGCACGAAGTAGCGAGCGATGACAGAACAAGGCAAAAATCGCTAAAAAAGCGGAGTTTACACGGAGTAAATGAGCATTTTTTAGTGATTTTTAACGCAGTTATGTCGAGCGTAGTATTCGTGCAAAGGTCTCACCCTAGGAAATACGCATAAATAATCTAAGGCCGCAATAAAGCTAACCTATACTGAGAAGAATAAATGCAAGCTCATCTTTGGAATGAGCTCCCTAAAAGCACGTTCGACAACACCCAGGTTAGAGGCTAGTGTTCCATGCTTAAACGTATTGCCGTCAAAGATGTCCGCATGGGGATGTTCATTACTGAACTCTGCGGCTCTTGGATGGAACACCCCTTCTTCAAAACTAAGTTTCTATTGGAAGATTACCAAGACCTAGAAAGCCTCAAAAAAAGTGGGATCAAAGAAGTATGGATCAATACCCACAAGGGCTTGGATGCCGATGAAATTGTGCCCGGTAAAACCCTTACCGACATTGAACGCGAAACGGAAAAAATGTTGCGCGATGCAGCGCGGGCAAAGCGCATTGAAAAAACCAGCATGGCTGAAGAAGTTAAAGTCGCACAGAAGGTCTGCAGCAAATCAAAAGCCGCTGTTATTAGTATGTTTAATGATGCCCGTATGGGCAAAGCCGTTGAAGTTGAACAAGCCCAAGAACTTGTTGAAGAAATTTCAGAATCTGTATTACGTCAACCACATGCACTGATTAGCCTTGCGCGTTTAAAAAATGCCGATGAATACACCTACATGCATTCTGTTGCGGTTTGCGCACTCATGATTGCCCTAGCGCGACAGCTAGGATTAGATGACGATATGGTGCGCGAATGTGGTTTAGCGGGCCTGCTGCATGACCTAGGCAAAATAGGCATACCGAATAAGATTCTTAATAAGCCAGGCAAACTCACCGACGACGAATTCAACACGATCAAATCACACCCAGAAATTGGTGCCAATATCTTAATGGACAACCCTTTGGTAAGCCCGATGGTGTTGGATGTTGTTTTGCATCACCACGAGAAAATGGATGGCAGCGGTTACCCACACAGACTCCCGGGTAACACTATCAGCCTATTTGCCAAAATGGGTGCAGTATGTGACGTTTACGATGCGATTACCTCTAACCGCCCTTACAAGAAAGGCTGGTCGCCCGCCGAATCTATTCGCAAAATGGCGGAGTGGAGTAAGGGGCATTTTGATGAAACTGTGTTTCAAGCATTTGTAAAAACCGTGGGTATTTATCCTACCGGTTCACTCGTACGCCTAGAGAGTGGGCGCTTGGGAGTAGTAACCGAGCAAAATGAAACATCGCTACTCACACCAAAAGTAAAAGTTTTTTTCTCAGCAAAAATGAAAACACCCATTCTGCAAGAAACCGTGGATTTATCTAAACTGATTGGCAAAGAAAAAATTATTAGCCGCGAATCGCCCGATGATTGGGGCTTCCGCAATTTAGATGAGTTGTGGAGCGGGCTTTAATCGCACACGAAGCACCCCCTCGGTAACTCTACCTCTCCTTGAGACAAAAGCACCCCCTCGGCTTTGACTCCTGTGTCGCCCTACCTTCTGCGTCCATGCAGTCGTCCTAGCCTCCCCCTTCACAAAGGGGAGGGACTTTACTCCCTACTTGCGGTGGTGATGCAATTTTCGACAAGGTTTGTGCGAAGCACAATCTGCCCCTCCCCTTTTTCAAGGGGGAGGTTGGGACGACTGCATGGACTGCAGGAGGTAGAGTAACGCAGGACGCAGTTACCGAGGGGGGTGCCGTTATCTCCTCCCCTTTTTCAAGGGGGAGGCTGGGAGGGGGTGCTTTTGTGAAGGGGGAGAGCAGTTATCGAGGGGGTGCCGTTATCTACGCCACCACAGGAAATTCCGCATAAAAAGTACTGCCCTCACCCAAGGTAGACACAAATCCAACTCGCCCACCCATGCGCTCTACAATCTCTTTGGTAATTGCCAAGCCTAAGCCAGTTCCGCCTTTTTTGCGGGTATCGGAAGAGTCTGCCTGATAAAACTTTTCAAAAATATGCGCCTTACTCTCTTCAGCCAAACCCACGCCGGTATCAATGACTGAGACTCGTGCAAAGCCATTGTCTTGGGTTAAGGTAATGACTACATCTGTATCAGGTTTAGAAAATTTTGCGCCATTGGATAAAAAGTTGGCCAGAATTTGTAAAAAGCGAATATCTTCAATATCCACCTGAGGCGCTATGTTTGAAGGCACCACAACAAAACGAACATTAAATTGATCGGCGTAGGATTTGTTTTCAGCAACGGCTCGCTCAATTAACGGCATAAGGGTTTGTGGTTCGCAATGAAACTCAAGCTTCCCTTCCAGCAACTTATCCATATCTAGCAGATCATTAATTAACAACTTTAAACGCTGAGCATTTTTATAGGCTATATCTAAAATCGATTTGGCTTTTTCAGGTAACTCGCATAACGCCCCCCCCACCGCCAAACCTAGGGCGCCCGTAATGGCCGTTAGTGGTGTGCGCAATTCGTGGCTGACCGTTGATACAAACTCCGTCTTAACTCTATCCAGGCGTTTACGCTCAGTAACATCCCAACAGGTTCCAATCATGGAAACTGCTGCTGCATTTTCATAAATTATTTTCGCGCGCGATGCCAAATAATGAATACTGTGATCTGCCCAGACTATTCTATATTCCGTATCGTAACCCTTCTGACCTTCAATCGCGTGCGCAATCTCTTCAAATACACGCTGACGATCTTCGTCATGAACCAAGGCTAAAAAACTTTCATAGTTTGTAAGTTCGCTACTGTCTTCTAGGCCAAACAGTGCGCGCATGGAGGCATCCCATTGCACGTGATTATCACTGAGTTGCAAGCTCCATACGCCCATTGCAGACGATTCCAATGCCAACTGAAAACGCTCTTCGCTGTGCTTTAACTCTCGGTTCTTTTTATTGATATCAAGCGTCATAGCTTCTGCAAGCGTGAGTGCGCGCTCACGCTGCCCAGAAAACATTTTCAGCAACAAAAACAAGAGCAGACTCAAGATAACGCCAACAATTAACACTATTTTTACTAAATGGGTTTTTCGTTCTGCAATCAAGAGAGGGGTATTGATAACCTCCAATGACCATATTTGCCCGTAGAGTTCAATCTTATCCTGATTCCGATATTCTGCCCGTGAAAAATCAGCCTGTTCAGACGAGCTATACAATAATTTGTCGCGTGAGCGAATCACCCCCGAAAATACCTTAAAGGAAAGGAAACTATTATTAGTATGAAAAATACCGTCCATGAAATCATTCATTCGAAATGGGCTGTACACAAAACCTTGCAGGGCTTCCCAGCGTTCATCGCTAGTGTTCAATGGGTAATTTTTCTTATAGATGGGTAAATACATCAGCATTCCAGCTTGCACTGGGCCATCATTTTCTTGCAGTAAGGTTACCCGCGCCGAAAGGCTAGCGGTATTTTTTTCTACCGCATAATTCATTGCCGTACGACGCACTGTTTCGGTATACATATCGTAACCAAACGCCGCAAGATTACGACCAGCAAAGGGCTCTATGTAAACAATCATGGTGTAAGCCGTGCGCAGCGGCAGCGCGGGGCGAATGGTAAATTGCGGATAACCTTCTGCGCGAACAGCCTCAATAGCCGCCGGTAACTCCGCAGGCTTGACCCATGCACTGTAGCCCACCCCAAGATGACCGTGAAAACCTTCCGCTAATTTAAGCTGTGCAATATATTTTTCAAACTCATCGCGCTCAACAGATTTACTGGCCGCAAACAAGCCCGCTGCACCCAATAATATTTGCTCCTGTGCTTTCATGCGCACCTGAAGCGTTTGTTTTAGCTCTCTCACTTTTTCTTGAAAAGCAAATTCCACATCGCGGCTTTCCTTGTAGTGTAACTCTAGAGCCGTAATAGCGGTTAGACACAGAGCGCCTAAAAGCACCCAATAGGGCGCAAGCGACTTAAGTGAAACACCTTTAAAAAACCAATACTTATGCATAATACTCACTGTACTTATTTGCGCTATTGCATGGCTATAAACCAACCCGCACCGGCTATTTCATTTGCTGCAAGTGGCTTGCTAATAAAGTAGCCTTGAAATTCATCGCAACCTAGGTTTTTCAAAAAATCCAATTGCTGTTGGTCCTCTACCCCTTCTGCCACCACCCCAAAACCCATGGCTTTGCTGAGTGAAATAATGGCACTGATTAAGCGCTCATCTTGTTGAACCGACCAGTCATTTAAAAAACTGCGATCTATTTTTAATTTATCAACAGGGAACCGATTAAGGTAACTTAAAGAAGAATAGCCCGTACCAAAATCATCAATCGCTAATTTAACGCCCAGCTCGCGTAAATTCCGTAAGAGCTTGCCGCCCATATCCCAATTTTTCATGAGCGTGGACTCTGTAAGCTCTAGCATAAGTTGCGCAGGATTAATGCCGTGCTTTAGCAATAAGGATTGAACCAAATCGACAAAATGTACGTTCTGAACATCCGTAGCGGTGATATTCACATGCATAACAGGGTTGTGCCCTTGCGCCTGCCATAGGGCCTGTTGCTGCATGGCTTGATTGAGCATCCACTCCGTTAATTGCGGCATCAGCCCCTGCTTTTCTACGGCAAAAATAAACTGATCTGGGGCAACTATGCCGCGCTGAGGATGCTGCCAACGCACTAGCGCCTCAAACCCCGTTAAGCGCATGTCGTTGACATCGAAAATAGGTTGGTAGTAAGCGAGTAACTGATTCCGCTCCATAATATGGCGAACATCATTTTCTAATTTAAACTGATGCAATAAAGTTTCTTGCACACAGGCATCAAAATAACAGACGCGGTCGCTTGCTTGTGCTTTCGCATGAAATAGTGCGGTATCGGTATGTGCAATTAAATCCACAGCATTGCGGCTATCTTGTGGCGCCAAGGCTACGCCTACACTAATGCTTAGCCGCAAATTATCGCTATAGGACACCTTAATTTTTGCGATTGCATTGGCAATATTTTTAATGATGGTTTTTTGGTTGACCACGCTGACGGGCGACACCAACAGCACATAAAACTCGTCGCCACTTTCACGGCTCAAAATATCTTCAAAGTGCAAGCAGTGTGAAATTTCCCACGCAATTTGTTGCAGCATGCGATCGGCTTGATAGTGGCCATACACATCGTTCACATGATGAAAATCATCGATATCAATTTTCACTAAACACAATTGAACCTTCTCATGTTCCGGCGCTAGCTTTTCATCAACAATACTGCGCAAATAACGCAAGTTAGGCAGTGCTGTGAGCGGGTCATAGACATCGCCCTTATGCACCATACCGCTGTGGCTCATAGAGGGGTTGCGCATCAACCGGCTGCGCTTAACGCGCGGCTCAACCGTCATCAGCAAGCGCCAGGGTTCAATGGGTTTACTGATAAAGTCATCGCCGGCTAAACGCACAGCCGCCAGTTGTACATCCGCACGCGTATCCGACGACATAAACATCAGTGGCGTAAAGGCAAATCGCTCATGCTGGCGAATGACTTTTCCCAACTCCAAGCCATTGCAATCGGCCAAGTGGATATCGAGCAAGATCATTTCTGGGTCTTCATTGATCAGAAAATCCAAGCCTTCACGCGCCGTCATAGCGCGAAATACTTTGTAGCCCGCCAGCTCTAGGGTTTCACCGTATAGCTGCAATAGATTTACATCATCATCAACCAATAAAATACGATAAGGGTCGTTGCTCTTTAGGCCCACTAATTCACGCAATGAACGCACTAATGAAATTTTATCCAGCGGCTTGGCGAAAAAATGGGAACCGCCCGCACGCGCGCACGCAAGCCGTGCCTCAAAATTTTGGTTAGAGGAAATAAAAATAGCGGGAAGTGGTGGCGAGCGATTTTCGGTAATGGATTTAAAATACTCCACGCCCGCTAAATTGCCCTCAGGGAAAATCAGATCACACACCACGGCAAGCGGATTAGTAGCCGCAATCACATCGCGTAATTTATTAATATCCTGCACTACGCGAACATCAAAACCTTCTTCAATTAAGGTAGCGGTTAGATCAATACCTATTACGGGGTCATCATCCACAACAATGACCGTTGGGCAGGGTGTAACGGGTGCATCTAAATCTTCTATGCTGATTGGCGACGCACTTTCATCACGCACCCATGTGGCGCTCGCGATGCAGTTATTTATATGCTGTATTAAATTTGTTAACGCCTCATGCACAGCGGGATGTGACTGAGCAAACACATCATCATGCAACCCTTGCAGTAGCAACTCTAACGTCTTTGCTTTTACAGAGAGTTCGGTAAAGCCATAGGCCGCACCAGAGCCCGCCAAACGGTGCGCCAAGCTTTCAATATTCCGTAGCTGGTCGCTCGCAGTGCGCTGCAAAAACGCCTGCTCAAATAAGGTTAACTCCGCAAGATAACCGTGCAGGCGTCGCACATAATCATTCTTTAAGAGTTGCCATTGTTTTGTATCCATAGATACAAGCGCCCCTGCTAAAATTTTTATCTATTAATGGGCAACACGCGCCCAAATCTCGCGCAGCTGATCCGCCAAGGTCATGGGGTCAAACGGCTTTGCAATAACGCCCACGGCCCCTAACGCCAAATATCCTTGCACTTCTTGCGGCTGAACTTTTGCAGTCATAAAGACGACGGGCTTTTCGGCAAGCTCCGGAAATTTACGTAGCGCTTGCAATGTTTCTGGGCCATCCATACCGGGCATCATCACATCCAATAAAATTAAATCTGGATTAAAGGCAACAGCTTTGCGCAAGGCTTCAGCGCCGGATGAACAAGGTTCAAGCTTAAAACCGCTAATGGCATCCAACACCATGACGGCGATAGCTTGAATATCCGGGTCGTCCTCTACGTATAAAATTTTATCTAATGGGGCAGTCATAACTACATCCTTAATCGTTTGTTAATAATGAAAATTAATAGCAATTCATTTTTGTTTCATACGCCTAGGCTTTTGCATTTTTTACCAGGCTTCCTGCTCTTACTAAAATGTCACCTACGATAATACTGAGTAGCTACATTTTTACGCACGCAAACTCGGCAAAGAAACAAGTGCCCTCACCAAGCTGAGTATCAAAACCAATTCTGCCATCCATACGCTCAACCAACTCTTTGCTGATGGCCAAGCCTAAACCTGTGCCACCTTTTTGGCGACTATCCGAAGAATCGGCTTGTGAAAATTTTTGGAAGATGCGCGTTTTAAATTCATCCCCAATACCAGCACCATGATCACGTACAGAAATTCGTAACCATTCATCCTTGATCCTTAACTCAATATCAACAACCGCGTGGGGCGGCGAGTACTTTGCCGCATTGCTTAAGAAGTTGTTGAGCACTTGCTGTAAACGAAATTCATCAACATGAATAAATGCGCCTTCCGATTCATCTTTCAGCACAAATTTGACCGAATATTTATCTGCATAGGATGCGTTTTCATTGAGTGCTTGTTGCACCAAAGGTAAAGCGGCTTGCGAACTACACTCAAACGCCATTTTTCCGGCTAGTAATTTTTCCATGTCCAGCAAATCATTAATGAGAAGACTCAAGCGCTGACTATTTCTATAGGCAATATCGAGCACGCCTTTTATTTTTTCGGGCAGCATTCCCAATACATTGCTAGAAATCAAACCCAAGGCACCCGTAATAGAGGTTAAAGGTGTTCGCAATTCATGGCTTACTGTTGAGATAAATTCGCTCTTCATACGTTCCATGTGCTTTTGTTCGCGAATATCTTTAACCAGGGTCCACCATGATTGTGCGCCGCTCTGCCCGATATTAATTATAGAACCGCTAACCTCAACGGGAATTAATTCACCATTTTTATGGCGATAGTGCTTTTCCATGGGGCCAAAGCGACCAGTCGTTTTTAATTCAGCAATAGCGTGTCGGCTTTTTTCCCAATCCATTTCAGGCGTCAACTTTAAAAAACTTATACCTTTTAATTCATGAACGCTGTAACCCAACATACGATTAAACTCTGGGTTACTATCAACCAACTCTGCATTATCATTAACTTGTAAAATACCTATAGGTGCCATTTCAAACAGCTGCGAAAGCTTGGCAGTGGTAATCTCTCTTTCATCGCGCTCGGAGCGCAAACGTAATAGCTGCACAACCTGCCGCGCCAACGCTTTAAGTGAGCCAATTTGTTCGGCAGATAAAATACGCGGCTGGTAATCAATAACGCAGAGGGTGCCCAAAGCCATACCCTCGCTAGTCACCAAGGGTGCGCCCGCATAAAAACGAATATGGGGCGCACCCGTGACTAAGGCATTGTCGAAAAAGCGGCTATCTTTTGTTGCATCCGCTACGACGAGCACATCATCGGGCACCAAAATAGCGTGTGCGCAAAAGGCGATATCGCGCGGTGTTTCGGTTGCATCTAACCCCAAACAACTTTTAAACCATTGGCGGTCTTTATCGACAAGCGATACCACCGCAATAGGTACATTGCACAACTGCATAGCCACTTGCGCCACATCATCAAAGCTTTGCTCGCGCGCAGTATCTAAGATGGCTAAATCTTGCAGTGCCTTTAAACGCAAAATTTCATTTGTGGGGAAATCGGCTTTCATAATGTTCCAAATGCCCTAATGATGTATTGCCGCTTTAACGGCCTTAATAATTGACGCCACGGATTGTGGTTTTTGCAGCCATTCAACCCCGCTAAACATTAAAGAATTGCGATTAGCTAATCGCTCAGAATCGAGATTGGCAGAGATCACGACGATGGGCATATCTTTAGTCGTTACATCACTGCGCAACTGCTTAATTAATTCAATGCCACTCATATCGGGCAGTTCAATATCAAGCGTGAGCACTTGATAGGGATAGAGCGCAAGCCGCTCAAGTGCCGCGTGCCCAGAATAGGCAATATCGACACGATAATTTTGCGCGCGCAAAATGGTGGCGAATAGCTCTGCCACCTCAGGATCATCTTCAACAACCAACAATCGCTCACCCGTAGCCGGACGATTAAGGTTATTGATCACGCTCAAGCGAGCACTCTCTTCGCTGGGTAAATCAAAATAAAATGTCGAGCCATTGCCAACTTCAGATGTAAAACCAATTTTACCGCCCATTCGCTCAATAATTTCTTTGCAAATCGCGAGACCTAACCCCGTTCCACCTTTTTGTCGGGTATCTGATGAATCGGCCTGTGAAAATTTTTGAAAAATACGTGTGCGGAATTCATCTGGAATACCTGGGCCGCAATCTATCACCGAGACTCGTACGATATTGTGAATATCTTCTACGCTTAGAATAATGGTTGAGTCTGGCGGCGAAAACTTAGCGGCGTTGGATATAAAATTAGCGAGTACTTGCTGCAAACGCTGAGCATCAACATTCACACGAACGTCATCGCGCACGCGATTTTCTAACACGAATTGAACATTATATTGCGCGGCATAGGCAGCATTCGCTTCTATGGATTGCATGACTATGGGCACTAGCGATTGGGCTTTAAGCTCAAAGTGCATTTTGCCCGCTGCTAATTTTTCCATATCCAGCAAGTCATTAACCAAATGAATTAATCGCAAACTATTTTTGTGCGCAATATTTAACATTTTGGTGGCGGTATCCGGTATGTCACCCGCAGCGCCATTCACAATAATCCCCAGCGCACCGCTAATTGCCGTGAGCGGTGTGCGCAATTCATGACTCACCGTTGAAATGAATTCGCTCTTCATGCGATCTATGCGTTTTATTTCACTGATGTCGCGCGCAAGACCAAGGTAACCCGTAATTTCACCATCGGGGCCACGCAGTGCGCTAACAGATAATATAACGGGAATATGCTTGCCGTTTTTATGCACATAAGTCCACTCGTTTTCATCCTCACTACCTTCACGCGCCTTGATAACAAATACCTCAAAGCCCGGTTTTATCTCAGCGGCAAGTTCTTTTGATAAGACTTCCGCACGTGCAGCAATCTCGTCGGCTACATGGAAGGGTGCGGGCGTCAGAAGATCAACCACCTCGTAGGCGTAATAACCGAGCATAGCTTCTGCACCTTGATTAAAGGTTTTGATGATTCCATTCACATCGGTTGAAATAATAGAAATGCTTGCCGCATCAAAAATAGCCTCACGCAGCGCATTGATTTCTTGCAGTTTTAGGGCCGCTAATTTTTCTTCGGTAATTTCTTGAATATAGCCATTCCAGAGTGTGCCACCATCTTCTACTCGCTCTGGCCTCGCTTCGCCACGCACCCAAATTTCGCCACGCTGTGGGTGTATCACACGATAGGTTGCTGCCCAATTTCTTAGGGTCGCGGCCGACGTAGATATTGACTCACTGATCCAGCCAATATCATCTGGGTGTAACACCGCAAATACGGCACTGGCATCCGTTTTAATATCGTCGGCAGCAACGCCATAAATGTCTTTAACACCTGAACTCGCAAACGGAAAACAACTAGTACCATCGGGATTTAATTGGAATTGATAGAGGAACCCAGGCAATTGATTGCATAACTTTTCAAATCTATCCAGCAACAACTGCTGTTCAGATTGATATTGCCAGCGCTCCAAAGTGACGCTTACCCAACGCGCCAACAAGCGCATAAAATCTTTATCTAAATCATCGTAACCTTGATGGCGACTATGCTCAGATTCAAAACTCAGCACACCATAAATAGTGCCTTGCAACCAAATCGGTACGCCTATGTAGGTATCCACTTTATGCATTTTGCAGGCGTAGTGATTAGCGTATTCACTCTGCGATATTTCATCGCAACAAAACACATCTTTATTAAGTAAGGTTGTCTCACAAAAATAATTTGAAAGTGGGCCGGCAGGCTCACGATTGCATGCTTGCCCTGCATCTATTTTTACGTGGTATTGATTACCCTGCACACGGCTGACATTACCGCCGGGCAAACCTAAATAACGCGAGCCAATCATAAGTGCACTGCGTAATTGCGCTTCGGCATCAAATACGGGGATAGAGGCAATTTCATTGAGCGCGCGCAACGCGGCTTGTTGGCGTATAACAATAATTTCATTTTTTTTGCGGTCAGTAACATCGGTATACACACCCAACATGAGCGCCGCTTTGCCATCGGGAAGCCACTCTACAACTTTACCTCGGCTGAAAATCCATTTGTAATCGCCATCGCTAACTCGTACGCGATATTCACTCTCAAACATGGCCGTCTCGCCTTTAATATGGCGAATCATGTCGTTGTAGCTTGAGCGCCTATCGCTGGGGTGCAAACGATCTAGCCAAGCTTCTACATCGTCCTTTTCATCATCACCCACCCCACACAACTCGCGCCACTCTTTGGAAAATACAGAACGGTTATTAGCAATATCCCACTCCCAAAAACCGGATGCACTGCTGGCCAACGCCAGCGTTAAACGCTGACGCGCTTGCTCGCTGAGATCGCGTTCGCTCCGTAATTGCTGGCTGTGCTCACGCAGCAACTGCAGCACATGGCGGCGGTTGAAATAAAACAATAACCAAAGCACCGCGAGCGCGCCCAGCCATATATAAAAGTATTTCAAGGCAAGCGCCTTATGCTGTACCGTGCTTGCAGTATCCCCATTTACAACCGCCTCTGCCTGCCGCAACAAATCCTGTTGTGACACGCCACGTGCGGCTTCAGCCGCTTGCGGTAGGCTCAAGTGTTCTTGCAATTTCGCCTCTTCACGCGCCCATTCGCCCTGCAGGAGAATTAGAAATAAGGCAGTGATTAAGAGTGATGCAAACCAAGGCAGCCAGGTGTACAGCCGCTTATTTTCTAAATCCATTGTTGATCTCACGTGAATAAAACCCGCTCTCACGAGCGGGAGACATAGTTCTTTATCCAGTGTAGTGCAGATTTTTTAAAGGGCTGGGATTTGCGCCAATAGCCTTAACCTAGCGGCGAAAAATAAAGGCGTGTTTAGATGGGGAGAAGGCCGAGCGGTAAATGAATATCCTGTTCAGCCAAAGCAGTCATACGAAGGCTATTCGCCAGTCTCCGCCGCTTTTTCGGCGCGCTTACGACGCGCATCTTTGGGGTCAGAAATGAGAGGGCGATAAATCTCAACGCGGTCGCCTTCATGCAGCACGTGGCTGGCAGCGGTGTCTAGCCCTTTGGTGCCCAAGGATTGGCCAAAAATACCCAACTTGAGATTAGCCATATCAATATCAGGGAAGTGCTTATCAATGCCCGAGCGCTCAACCGCTTGTAGTGCGGTAGTCCCTGGCTTCACTAAGAGCGCAAGAATTTTTTGTTTGTGCGGCAGCGCATAGGCAACCTCCACGGTAATTAAATCGAAATCTGCCATGCGGCCTCTCCTAGCGATAAATCTGTTTTGCGCGCTCGCACAGCGCATCTACCTGCTTGCTGGCAACCGCTTCAAACAGTTTGCCAACCGCCATGCCCAGCAATTTGCTTTGCAGCTCAAACTCCAAGTCAAAACTCACCTTGCAGGCAGCTTCATTCAGGGGGGTGAAACGCCAACAACCCTTCAAATATTTAAAAGGGCCATCCACCAAGGTCATGCTCATGCTTTCGGGTGCTCGTAGTTGATTGCGCGTCACAAAGCTTTGACTGACGCCAGCCTTGCTCAGCTCCAAGCGCGCCTCTAGCCAATCGCCTTCGCGCTTAAGCACCTTTGCGCCCACACAGCCATCCATATATTGGGGGTAAGCTTCAATATCGTTGACCAAATCAAACATCTGCTGCGCGGAATAATTCACCAACGCCGAGCGATTCACCGAGTGCGCCACAGACTTACTCCGCTACAAAACGGTTAGCGATAGGGAAGAATAGGTTAACGATAATCATCAATACCAAAATGGGCGATAGATAACGCAACACCCAGCGCCATACCGCCAACAAGCGGGGATGATCTTGCTGCATTTCGTGAGCGGCCATTTCGCGCTTCATCACCCAGCCCACAAAAATAGCCGTGAGCAAGCCACCCGCAGGTAGCAGTAAATTAGTGGTTAAGAAATCTAGGCACGAGTAAAAATTCATACCCCACAAGAGCTGCTGTTCTGACCATTGATTAAAGGAGAGTACCGAGCCCAACCCCAAGAGCCAAGCCGCGCCCGCCACTAACAAGCTGGCGCTAATGCGATGAAAACCAAAGCGCTCGTGAAAATAGGCAACGGCCGGTTCAAGTAGCGACATAGTTGAGCTCCATGCTGCCAAGACCACCATGCCAAAGAAGGCGATTCCCACGAGCATGCCCATGGGCATAGCGCCAAAGGCAACAGGCAGAGTCACAAACATCAGGCCGGGGCCACTGCTCGGCTCAATACCGGGGGTCGCAAACACAAAGGCGAAAATCGCCACGCCGGTGAGCAAGCCAACCATCACATCCAAGAGCGCAACCGCGATCACTGTTTTGCCGATG
Organism: Gammaproteobacteria bacterium; assembly: GCA_005801205.1. Taxonomy (GTDB): domain Bacteria; phylum Pseudomonadota; class Gammaproteobacteria; order Pseudomonadales; family Cellvibrionaceae; genus Cellvibrio. Next base: position 2,193 of record SYDJ01000219.1, on the reverse strand, counting down.
GCAGCGGTGCTAGGCATATAAGCGCCGTAAGCCATAATCGCCCCCATGCCGATACTCAGCGTAAAAAACGCATGACCAAGGGCGATAAGCGCAGAGTTCCACGACAAATCCTCAGGGTTAAAACTGAACATAAAGCGCGCACTGGTAACAATTTCACCGGTGGTATAGGCGTAGCCAAGCAGGATCAATAACAAGATTAAGAGCGTGGGCATCATCCAGCGAATCGCATTTTCCAAACCTTTCGTCACACCAAACATCAATACTAAGGCGGTAATCGCAATGAACGCCGTATGCCATTTCACCAAGCGGCTTTGATCGGCCAGCAGGCTGTTGAAGAGTTCATTCGAGCTATCACCATTTAAACCGGCAAACTTACCCTCAAGCGCGGAGACGAGATAATCCAGCGTCCAGCCCGCAATTACCGAGTAGTAGGAGAGAATCAAAAAGCCCGCTAACACCCCCATCCAACCAATCACAGACCACAAGCGCGCTGCACCTATTTCGGCACTGATATTCGCTACTGAAGTAACGGGATTGGCGCGGCCCTTACGGCCAATCATGATCTCGGCCATCATAATGGGGATGCCCACCAAGAGAACGCACAGCAAGTACAAAAGCACAAAGGCCGCACCCCCGTTCTCACCGGTAATGTAGGGGAATTTCCAAATATTGCCCAAGCCAACCGCCGAGCCGGTAGCCGCTAAAATAAAGCTGCCGCGCCCCCAAATTGCATGTTGTTTAAGTCGTTTTGCCATGAAAACTCCAAATGGACGTTCGTTGCTTAGCCGCCACTTAGGCACTCAGATCGCGAGCTTCTGGGCGAAGCCAAATTCTAAAGTAGGCTAGATGCCGAATTGTAACGGTAATAGGCGCGCAACATAAGGCCACATGGATCAAGCACAAGCGCGAAATTTCTGTGCAAGTCTGCGTATAATGGCCGACCGCTCTCCTCAAGCGCAGTGCATTTGCAAGCAAAGCCGCAGGATAGAGCCACCCGAACAGCGCTACACCCTAGGAATTTGAAAGACGTTATGGCCAAAAAGAATTCGCACAAAAATACCGGCAGCACTATTGCGCTTAACAAGCGTGCCAAGTTCGACTACCACATTAGCGACCGTTTTGAAGCGGGCGTGGTACTACTGGGCTGGGAAGTGAAAAGCCTGCGCGCCGGTAAAGTTCAACTTACCGATAGTTATGTATTCTTTAAAAATGATGAGGCTTTTTTATTAGGCTCGCACATTACCCCCTTACAAAGTGCGTCTACCCACTTCGTAACCGACCCCACACGCACGCGCAAACTGCTGCTCAATCGCCGTGAGATCGACAAATTACAGGAAGCCGCACATCAAAAGGGTTACACCGTCGTCGCCACCGCGCTCTATTGGAAAGACCACTTGATCAAGTGCGAAGTTGCCCTCGCGAAGGGTAAACAAGAACACGACAAACGCGAAACCGAGAAAGAGCGTGATTGGGCACGCGATAAGCAACGGATTTTTCAGACGGGTAATAGGGACTAAAAGCACCCCCTCCCTTACTGGTGTGACAAGCAAGGGCACCCCCTCCCAGCCTCCCCCTTGAAAAAGGGGAGGAGCAAGAGCACCCCCTCCCGACCTCCCCCTTCACAAAGGGGAGGGGCTAAAAGCTTGCTCATATTGAGAACGGAGTGATATTCAACTCCTCCCCTTTTTCAAGGGGGAGGTTGGGAGGGGGTGCAGTTACAAGGGGGTGCCGTCGTAGTTACGAGGGGTGCCTTGCAAGACATCCCAGCAACCCCAATAATCCCCCTATCCCAATTCGGCAAACCATTGACCGAGGACACACCATGAACGCAACCGCCCCCGCGCTAACGCTTGATTCCCTGTGGGAATCCATCCGCAGCCAAACACGCAAGCAGGCCGAGCAAGAGCCGGTGCTGGCGAGCTTTTTATACGCCACTATTCTCAACCACGACACCCTAGAAGCCGCGCTCAGCTTTCACCTCGCCAATAAGCTCGATAGCCCTGCACTGCCCGCCATGTTGGTGCGCGAAGTGATTGAACAAGCGATGCAAGCCGACCCAAACATCAGCCTCGCCGTACGCGCCGATTTGCAAGCGGTGAGCGAGCGCGATTCCGCCTGCTGCTCGCTGGTTACACCCTTTTTATTCTTCAAAGGCTTTCACGCGCTGCAGGCTTACCGCATTGCCCCCTGGCT
>SYDJ01000218.1 GCA_005801205.1 Gammaproteobacteria bacterium | reverse complement strand
TCCAGTATGTTGATTGCAAATGCATGGCACGCGCGCTCCGATGCCGCCTCATCGCTGGTGGTCGCCTTGGGGATTGGCGGCAGTTTGTTGGGCTATCCATTACTCGATCCTATAGCCGCATTAATTGTGGGGCTAATGGTCGCCAAAATGGGTTTTGGTTTTGCGTGGAATTCGCTGCACGATTTAATGGATCGCGCTGCCGATATAGAAGAAATAGAAAAAATTCGCGCCACTATTTTAGCCACGCCCGGCGTTCAAGGTTTGCACGATTTACGTACTCGCAAAACCGGCGATCTGATTATTGTGGATGTGCACTTGGAAATTCGCGGCGATATTACGGTCGCGGAAGGTCACGATATAGCCGTAAATGCACGTAAAAATGTGATGGCAAGTTTACCTGTATTGGATCTTATGACCCACGTTGATCCGGTCTGATTTTGCGGCCGGTCGCAGGCTAATGGAGGGAACTATCAAGATTTGAATTTAAAGGTTATCCTAAACCGAGAGATACTTTTGATGCCATTATTTTATGCGACGGATAGCAGTCAATAGGAATTATAATTAGATGTTGCTTCAATCATATTTGCCTAATGTATTTGCCTGCGTTTTGTTTGAACCAAGAACGATGAAACCAAGAGTGTTTAAACCGCAGCCAATTAAGCATTGCATTTATGGGTTGCTGATATTTATGTTTGTTGTATGTAGCCCTGTATTTGCGCAAACGCAAACCCTCAATAAACAACGTATTACTGCTACATATATATACAACTTTGCTAAAAATATTGAATGGCCAAATGAGGCTGCAATCACTTCTTTTGAGATCGCTGTTTTTAGTGCAGATAAAACGCCCGTTTACAATGAGCTTGTGTTGCTTGCAGAAAATGTAAAGCTCAAAAATCAGCCTATCACTGTTAGCCAGATCAATTCGGTTAAAGCCCTTTCTAAATATCAAGTTGTTTATATTGAGAATGCCAACAGTCAGGCAGTGGCAGATATTTATGAGGCGGTTGAGGGTAAGCCGGTTTTATTAGTGACGTTCGATTTTACCAACAAGCAGTTGGTCATGATTAACTTGGTGCCTTCTGGTTCTGACCGTTTGCGTTTTGAAGTTAATAAATCCAATTTGCTTAACCAAGGTTTAAAGCCTCTCCCAGAATTAATTTTAAATGGCGGCACTGAAATTGATGTAGCTAAGCTTTTTCGCGAAGGTCAAGCTTCGCTTGTCACTTTGCAAAAGCAATTGCAAAGCAGTGAAAAAGTACTCGCCGATCTAACCGTAAAAACGCAAAATCATGAGGCCTTAAATGCGCGCTTGGAAGCGCAGATGTCTGAACTTAACAAAAGTATTCAGAAAAGCGATAGCTTAATTGCTGCGCAAAATAGTCAGCTTGAAAAAGGCAAACAAGAGCGTTTGGATTTGCTGAGTGAAGTGGAGTTGCGCACCAAAGACTTGGCGGCACAGCAGAAACAACTCGCCATGGTAATGAATCAAATTAATGCCCGCGAAAAGCGTGTAGCGGAATTAGATAACACCATTAAAACGCAGGAAGTTGATCTTAAGAAACAGCGTGATGCCATCACCAATCTCGATATTATTGTGGGCGCGCAGAAAAAGGCCTTGGTCTACGCTTGGGGCTTGGCAATCTTAGGTGCGCTTTTGGTGATCACAATATTTGTTGCCTACAACATGAAGCGCCGCGATAACCAACGCCTTGCCGCTCACGCACAGGATTTGCAATTCGCTAAAGAACGCCTCGCGATTGCCAAGCGCAAAGCGGAAGATGCAAGTCAAGCCAAGGGAGAATTCTTGTCGCTCATGAGTCATGAGTTGCGCACACCGCTGCAAGCCATTATTGGTTATACCGAAGTGGTGATTGAAGATTTAAAACTTAAGGATGACCAAATTCATATTAAAGATCTTCTGCGCGTTATTACAAACTCAGAACGCCTATTGAAATTGATTAACGGTGTGCTGGATTTAGCCAAAATTGAATCGGGCCGCATGGTGCTGGATTTAACGGAAGTGAAGCTTTCAAGCTTGGTGGATGATGCGGTTGGCACGGTAAAACCATTACTAGAAAAAAATGCGATTCAATTAAAACTCGATGTAAATGATGGTGCGGTTTTGCCTATTGCTGACCCTGAAAAGTTACTTCATATCATGATTAATTTGTTGGGCAATGCCTGCAAGTTTTCCCCTAACGGTATAATTACGCTTAAAGCACATCACGAACCCTATCGCTTGTATTTTAGTGTTTCTGATACAGGTATTGGTATTTCGCAAGAGCAGCAAGCGCATATTTTTGATTCATTCCGCCAAGCTGACAACAGTACTACACGTAAATATCAGGGCAGCGGCTTGGGTTTATCTATTACTCGCCAGCTGTGTGAATTGATGGGCGGTACGATTGAAGTTGAAAGTGAGCTGGGCAAGGGGGCAACCTTTATTGTGGATATCCCTCTCCCCATTGAAGCGAGCGCGCTCTTGGGGCAAGCGGTTAGGGTACATTCTCAAGATATGGATGAAGTTGAGGGAAGCCTCGATACAGCGGGCAATCATATAGTGATGATTGATGATGACCCTGCATTCCTCGATATAATGGCGCGCACTATGCGCCGTGAAGGCTACAGTGTGCATACTGCGTACGATGCCGACACTGGCTTCAAACTCTTACAAAGAGTGAAGCCTCAGGTAATAACGCTCGATTTATTATTGCCAGATCAGCACGGTTGGTTCTTATTTGAAAAAATTAAAGATGACCCAGAGCTAAAAGATATCCCTGTGATTATTATTTCCATTATGGATGATCGCAAATACACCTATAAACGTCAGGCGGAAGAATTCCTCACCAAACCGATTCGACGTGAAACCTTGAAGCTTGCCGTGCAAAAATTAGCACCCAATAAATAAGCCGACCGCTATGAAATTATTTGCCAAAGCATTCTTACCGTTATGTATCTGTGCCGCTAGCGCATTGGCCCATGCGGACAAACAATCACAAACGAATTCATCTTTAGATGTTTACAATCTCTCTTTGGCTGAATTAAGTCAGGTTCAAATTTCGATTGCTACAGGCAACAGCACCTCACTTGATAAAGCACCTGCTACTGCATCTGTTATCTACGCAGCGCAAATTGAGGCTATGGGTGCACGCACGTTAGATGACGTATTAGAAACTGTACCAGGGTTGCATATATCGCTTTCCTCCTTGAGCCGTTTGGATTCGGTGGAATCTATTCGCGGTATACACACGGGGTTTAACGCTCAAGTATTGGTGATGTTGAACGGTGTACCTGTTCAAGGCTCGGTGAATGGTGGCCGCCCCGTGTTATTTCGCTTGCCCGTGTCCAGTATTGAGCGAATAGAGGTTATTCGCGGCCCCGGCTCTGCTATTTATGGTGCGGATGCCTTTGCGGGCGTTGTTAATGTCATTACCAAAGATGCAACAGCGGTAGAAAATACAACCTTAGGTGCACGTACAGGTTCATTCAATAGCAAAGAATTGTGGTTACAAACGGCTAGGCAATGGAACGGTGTTGGTATTTCATTTGATGTGGCCTATGCAGAAACCGATGGTGACTCTTCTCGCACAGTAACCGCAGACTTACAGACCGCATTGGATGCCGCACTTGGTACTCGTGCGTCACTTGCGCCTGGGTCACTTTCTACTCGCTACAAAGTTGTTGATTCCCACCTTTCCATTAGCTCAGATCAAATTCAGGCAAACCTATGGAGTTGGGCATCCATAAATGCCGGTATAGGGGCTGGTGGGGCGCAGGCACTTGACCCTACCGGTCGAGATGACGATCGGTTGTTGATGGCAGATGTCGCATACCACTTCCAAAAAAGCGCTAGCAATTGGGATAGCAGTATTCGCCTAAGTCATATGCTTTACGATTTGAAGGCACAATTCACGCTATTACCAGCCGGTACGGTTGTTCCCATAGGTGCAGATGGCAACCTAGATTTTGTAGCGCCCGTTGGTGTATCTGTATTTAAAGACGGCTTAAAAGGAAACCCTGGTGGCCTAACGCGAGACACAAAATTTGATTTTATTTCAATCTATAACGGTTTTGAGTCTCAGCGAATCCGCCTAAATATAGGGGTGAGAGAGCAAAGTATTCATACCACAGAAAGCAAAAATTTTGGCCCCGGTGTGTTGGATAAATCGCCACTGCCTGCCGTGGTTGACGGTACGCTAACGACTGTAACAAACACGCCCAATGTGTTTTTAGTGGATAGCACCAGACGTGTTAAATACTTGTCGGTTCAAGATGAATGGCATGTGGCGCGAGATTGGAATTTAACTGCCGGCGTGCGTTATGACAATTATTCAGACTTTGGCACTACAACCAACCCGCGTATTGCTTTGGTATGGGCGGCAAATGAAAGTTTGACGAGTAAATTACTGTTTGGCAGCGCCTTTCGAGCACCTTCTTTTTCTGAGTTGCACTACAAAAATAATCCCGTGAGTTTAGGTAACTCGCAGTTACGGCCTGAACAAATTAAGAGTGAAGAGTGGTCGCTCAACTACCGTGCAACCAACAACCTACAATCTACCTTTACGCTGTTTAGCTACCAAGCCAAGGATATGATTGATTTTGTATCCGATCAGGGGGCTACAACAAAAACAGCACGGAATTTTAACGCGCAAGACGGTAAAGGTTTTGAGTGGGAGGTAAATTGGAAACCGACGAGCCAGCTACAGCTAGGCGTGAGTTACTCAGAACAAAATGCAACTGATACTAAAATGGATAAGCCCATTCCCGATGCGCCGGGAAACCAGGTTAAAGCAAATCTCAATTGGTTGATGGCGCCCAATTGGTCGCTTAACAGCCAGTTATATTGGATAGGGGGTCGTGAGCGTGCCACCAGCGATACGCGCGCGCCTATTAAAGATTACACGCTATTGAATTTAACCTTGAACCGTAAAAATCTATTGCCCGATGTGGATTTGCAATTAGCCCTGCGCAACGCAACCAATGCCGATGCGCGCGAGCCGAGTAGCGGTACCATTCCCGATGATTACCCCTTGGAGTCTCGCAGCCTGTGGCTGGGTATAACCTACGCCCTCCAATAGTTGAGTGAATCCCATGACCCAAGAGCACAAGCACGATGAGGTGCGTAGCCGCAATGAACCCTTTGTGGAGCGCACCGCAACACGTATTTGGCAAGAGTTACCCAGTAGCGATAATCCCTACATTGCCGCATCAGCCTCTTGTCACGGATACGATCTTTTTGAGTTGATGGAAAAGCGTAGCCTTGTGGATGTTTTTTATTGTTTATTTCGCGGCGAATTGCCCAGCAAAGCAGAGGCGCAATTATTACAACAGTTGATGATTGCATTGATTAATCCGGGGCCGCGCCACCCTGCCACGCGCGCCGCCATGAATGTGGGGGTGGGTAAAACAGAACCCCTGCATATATTGCCCATAGCCACTGCGGTGCTCGGTGGGGATTATATGGGCGGAGGCGAAATTGAACCGGCTATGCGCTTTTTTCGCAAACACCAACATACAAATCCCGTTGAATGTGTTGCCGATTGTTTGGCGACTATTTCCGTTGTAAAAACAGAATCAGAAACACGGCAAGAAAAAATATCCGCACAGTTTTTTGGCTTTGGTGTACGCAATGGCGGCATAGAAATAATGGCAAGCCATATCGCGCAGCGGTTAGTTGCATTAGAAGGTGCGGGTAAAGCCTTGCATTGGGCATGTGCGGTCAACGCCGAATTACAAGCGCATGGCGTTGGCATTTTAACCACGGGCGTTGCCGCCGCCGTATTTGCCGATTTAGGTTTTCAGCCCCGCGCCGGTGGCAGTTTATTTCAATTATTAGGCGCACCCGGTTTATTGGCGCATGGTTTGGAGCTTGCCAATAAACCCATTACCGCTATGCCCTTTGTGAAGGATGAACACTATGACATTCAGCGCTAAGCCCACCCACAATAATTCCACCCAAAGTAACTCCACTCAAAGCAACTCCACTCAAAGTAATCCCCAGCAGATTGAATGTTTAAATCAACGTCGTGGCCGCATTATTAGCAATACCGGTGGTTGGTTTCCTGGTAAGGGTGTGTTTAGCCATGGCTATAACATGCTAGAAGAATTGGTAGGTGAGAAAACGTATTTTCAAATTTTAATTTTAAATGCAACCGGAAAATTAGTTGATAAACCTTTAGCGGATTGGATAGAAGCCATTTACGGCTGTTTAAGTTGGCCAGACCCGCGTATTTGGTGCAATCAAATTGGTGCTTTAGCGGGCACAGTTCGTACATCGGTTGTGGCGGCGACAACCATTGGTGCGCTTGCTGCGGATTCTCGTTCATATGGCCCATACACCTTATTAGATGGCGTTAACTTTATACAGAGTGCATTTAAGCAACATCAACAAGGAATGAGTGCGGTAGAGATTGTTGCGGAGATTACAGATGCAAATCGCGGCAAGCCATATATCGTGGGTTATATTCGCCCCATCGCCAAAGGTGATGAGCGATTAGAAACCATGGAGCGAGTTGGGAAAAAATTAGGTTTTAGTGAAGGCAAGCATGTAACCTTGGCCTATGAAATTGAAAAAGTGTTGATGGAAAAGTTTGATGAGGGCATGAATATTAATGGATATATGTCTGCATTTTTATCTGATCAAGGCTTCACTGCAGAGGAGGTTTATCGCATGTATGCCGTGATGGTTGCCAGTGGGGTAACCGCTTGTTATGTAGATACCTTCAATCAACCTGCTAATAGTTTTTTACCCTTGCGTTGTGATGATCTGGATTATCAAGGTGCTGCAGCGCGAGCAGTCCCACTTTAATGAATTCAACTAATTTTAAGAGGTAAGTATGCAAAAAGTAGCCTTAGTGACCGGTGGAAATTCAGGGATTGGATTTGCAACAGCAAAATTATTAAAGGAAAAAAATTACGCGGTAACTATTTGCGGCCGAGATGCGGCGCGCGTTGCGCAAGCGGCCAGTGAGTTGGGTGTTGTGGGCGTTGTTACAGATATGGGAAATGCAGAGCAAGTGCAGCAGTTGATTGCGCAATTTACGGATAAGCCGCTTGATGTCTTGGTGAACAATGCGGCTATCGCACGTTTTATGCCCTTAGGCTTTTGTACCAGTGAAGATTTTGATGAGTTTTTTAATATCAATGTGCGTGGCCCACTTGATTTAATTAAAGGCCTTTTGCCGTCGTTGGAGAAAACACGCGGCAGTATTACCAACGTATCTTCTGCGGTTGTGAGCAACGGCCTTGCAAATGCAGCGCTCTATGCAGCAACCAAAGGCGCAGTAGAATCCTTTAGCAAAAGTTTGGCGATTGAATTTGCACCACAAGGTGTGCGTGTTAACGTGGTTGCCCCCGGTGCGGTTGATACACCCATTATTCACAAGTTAGGTTTAGATGAAGCGATGATTCCTGCGGTAAAATCGCATATGGAATCTACAATTCCCTTGCGTAGATTTGGTAAAGCGGATGAGATAGCCGCTGTGATAGTCGCGCAGTTAGAATCGACTTACACCACAGGTGCTATCTGGCGTGTGGATGGTGGGGTAGATGCGTGTTAGTTGGAATATGAACAGAGATTGGCTCTTGTAGAGCCTTTATGGGTAGCAGGCTTAGCCAGCTACCCCCGTGTCTTTTTTGCGAGTAATGTCTCCACCGGAGCTGGGCGCCCAATATGGTAGCCCTGTACAAAATCGATTCCCATGCGTTTTAAAATGTGTAGAATTTCTTCGTTCTCTACATATTCCGCCACCGCTTTTTTCCCCAGCGCTTGAATCACTTGAATCATGGCTTTTACTAAGGCTTGGTCGATGGTGTCCTTATGCAGGTTTTGAATAAATGAACCGTCCAGCTTAATGTAATCTGCGGGCAAATCTTTTAAGTAGGCGAAGCTACTGAAGCCGGAGCCAAAATCATCCACCGAAAAACTACAACCCAATTTATGCAGCTCAGCAATAACGCGCTGGGTGATATTTAAATTAAATAAGCTCGCGCTTTCGGTCAGCTCAAAGGTGATGCGATTTGGGTTCACGCCGGTAACATTTAAACTTTCTAAAATGGTTGGCACCAGGTTTTCATCTTTAAATGCCTGCGCTGACAGGTTAATGGCGATGTGATTTAACGCTGGGTGCTCTTTAAGCGTGCGCGTGGCGAGCTTGATAATCCAGCGATCCAATAAATGCATTTCACCGGCGGCTTCTAGTGCGGGAATAAATTCAGCGGGGCCGACAATAGTGCCATTAGGTTCGCGTAAACGAATCAGTGCTTCGTAGTAAGAAATTTTGCTGTTGACTACATCGTAAATGGGTTGGAAGTAGAGCACCATTCTGTCTTCAGAGATGGCCTTACGAATTTTTTGCGAGATGTTGATGCGCAAGCGCAGCTCATCGCTTTCATTATCTTTTGGGTCATAAACGTGAATAAGGTTGCGGCCTCGGCCTTTGGCAACATAGAGCGCTATATCGGCGCGCATAAAGTGCTCTTCGGCACTCGGTATACTGCCGTCAATCATGGTCACACCAATACTGCAGCCCAAATTGATGCGCTGTTCTTGTAGCTGAAAACTAAACTCGCCAATAATTTTTTGAATGTCGCGCGCAAAATCTTGCGCGGCTTGCGCGTTCACATCGCGCAGTAACACCGCAAATTCATCGCCGCCCAAGCGGCATAAGATATCCGGCTTGCGAATGCGGCGGTTGAGCAGTGCCGACATTTCGCGCAGTACTTCGTCGCCCTTTTGGTGGCCAAAGGTATCGTTAATGATTTTGAAGTGATCGAGGTCTAAGTAGACCAAGCCGTGTTGGCGTTTATTGCGTTTTGAGTCTTCTGAAAGTTGTTCCAGTGTGGATTCAAAGTAGTGGCGATTGTGCAGACCCGTGAGCGAATCGTGCATGGCCAAATAGTTGAGCTGCTCTTGCGATTTGCGGCGCTCGGTAATGTTATCGAGGCAGATGGTTAGTGTTGAAAATTGTTCGCTGCGTGTGGAGTGGCTAATTTTTAGCTGAGTCCAAATCTTTTGTTGGTTGACATCGTGCAGGCAGAGTTCAATTTCAGTGCTGGATTTTTTTTCGCGAATGGCGGTGGTGATTTTTTCTTTGAAAATGGCAAACTGCTGTGCGTCTTCGGGCGCAGTAAAATCTTCAATTGGTCGCCCAATGGAGTCTTCAATGGGGTAGCCCATGAGGGTTTCCCACGTGCGGTTTAAAAAGCAGATTTTTAATGTTTCATCCAACTCCATAACCACCGATTGCAAATCATCGAGCAATTGGTGATGGCTTTCATAGAGATGGCGAAACGCCAATTCGCTCTCTTCTAGCGATTTTACTCGCGACGCAAATTGCGCGTTACTGACTAAATAATCTTCGCGGTGAATGGCAATGTCACACACTTTGCGCAGTTGATCGGCGCGGAAAGGCTTAGGGAGAAAATCCACAGCACCCATGAACATCAACTCTTCAGCTTGGTCGATGGTGGTGTGTGCGGTCATGATGACCACAGGCTGGCTGGGGTCTGTGTGATGTATATCAATCAGAATATCGTGCCCAGACAAGGTGGGTAGCATCACATCCAACAGGACTAAATCGTGGCGCTTTGCTTTCCACGCCGCTAAGCCGTCAGCACCATCCGCAGCAACTTCTATATCAAAGGCAGAGGCGAGTACGCGCTCAATCAGGTCTGAGGTATCTGGTGAATCTTCAACCACTAACAGGGTCGGTTTAGGCAGCCCGTGACTGCGCTCTTGCGTCAGTTGCTGAATAACACTCGGTAATTTGGCAAGGTGATTGAGCGGCAGTAAATAATTAATACCGTATTCGCGCGCAGTCACTTCAGCAATGCGCTCACACCAAGTGCTGGCCGTAATCACAATAGGCAGGTCAGATCGGCAGTGCAAAATACCGCAGCGAATAAGGCGCGATAACCGCCAGCCATCAAGGTCTGGGGTATCCACATCCACAATTACAAGGTCAACAGGTTGGTTGCGTAAAAAGCGCAGCGCTTTTTTTGCGGAATCGACAAGTATTAATTTGGAATAGCCAAAAGGCAGCAAACAATCCCGGATTTTTTGCTGGGCTGAGGGGTCGTTGTTAACAATCAGTATGCAGACGCTTGAAGCTGCTGGGTTAGTCTTGTCGGTATTTGGTAACACGCATGGCTCTCCACTTAAGAGTTCATGCTAGCTGAATAAATACCTTGGCGCCATTTGTGGGGGTTAAAAAATCTAGATCAGGTTGTTTTTAAGGCAGCCTGATCCAGATGAGTTCAAAAAAAGTAAACTTAGCCGCCAGGTGTGGCAGAGCCGTTCACGGCGAGGCCTTTAATGCGGTCATCCATGGGCGGTACTTCGTTGCGGTCGATGCGTATATCAATCAAGGTGGGGCCATTTTTATTGAAGAGCGCGTTGAAGTCGATTGCATCCAGTTCGGCGGGCGATTCGATAACCATGCCGTCAACGCCCATGGCTTGCGCGAGGGCGGCGTAGTTAACGGTATTAAGTTGCCAGCCAATGGATTCTTGCTGACCCATGCGCTGGCCGTGCATCACCATGCCCATGGCGGCATCGTTCAAGACTAAAAACACCACCGGCAATTGGTGTTGCGCGGCCACGGTAATTTCCTGTGCGCTCATTAAATAGGAGCCGTCGCCCACAATACACAGGGTAGGCGCAGTGCGATTGCCAATGGCAGAGCCAATTGCCGCGCCTATCGACCACGCCATAGAGCCGTAACCCATAGCGATGCGATAAAGACCCTCATTGTTGCTGCGGGTAAGGTAGTGGGTTGCCCACGACCAGCTGTTGCCGGCATCGACAAAAATGCGAGCATTCTCGGGCAAGTGTTGCGATAAGTGATGCATTAAGCGCTGGGGTTTAACAGGGCTGTCATTACTCAGGCATTTTTCAGGGTTGCGCAAGGTGGCAAAGCCGCCATTAATATTGCGGACGCTGTGCAGGGCACTCCATTTTCTGCCCCATGTATGCGCCTCAAGCATGGTGACTAACAGGCGATCAAAAATGATATCTATTCGACCAAGCACATGGGCAGAGGCCATGGGGGAGCGGGTAAAGTGTTCAATGACAGAATCGATATGAACGAGTTTGCTATTGAGCAAATCGGTGTTCCAGCCACGGGTGCCGAGTTCATTGAGGTCGGTGCCTACCGCCAAAATTAAATCCACCTCCTTATCTTGCAGCAATGCAGTGGCGCTATCGTGGCCAGCAAAACCATAAACGCCGCGATACTGCGGGTGTTTTTCATTCACCCAACTTTTGCCAACAGGGCATGTTACAAAGTGTGCGCCGGTAAGCTTGAGAAACGCCATTATCTGTTTGCTAGCACCGCCGACGCCTTTGCCGATATACATGACGATATTCTTGGCGGCGCTTATTTTCTCGTACAGGCGGGCAATGGCTGCTTCGTCTGTCATGGAAAAATTGTGCACCAACAACTCGCTTTGAATGTGGCTGTTGATAGTGGCGGGCGTGCGCAAAATATCGGCGGGAATACTGAGGTGTACAGGGCCGTTGGGTGCTCGGTGCGCGGTCATAATCGCGGAGACCAGTTTGCTCTCCAGTTGCTCTGGGTGTGATACCAAGGTGCTGTATTGGGTTATGTGACTAAACAGGCTGACAGTATCGACAGCGGTACAGCTAGATTCCTGTAATGCGCGCTTACCGAATTTAGGTAAGGGCGTTTGCGCGGTGATCACGAGCATGGGTATTTCATCGGCAGCGGCAGAGGCTACGCCGGTGATTAAATTGGTAGCGCCTGGCCCTGTGGTGCTGAAAACGACGCCCATTTTGCCCGTTTCGCGGTAATAGCCATCGGCCATAAAAGCGGCACCGCATTCGTGGCGAGCGACGACCAAGCGCGGCCCACCACTGCGCTCGCTGCGTGCAAGTGAATTCAAGAGCGGTTCAATAGCCCCGCCTGGAACACCGAAAACAGTGTCTATACCCAGTTGAGCGAGGTAATTTACAATCAGATCGGCATAAGTATCTTGATAGGCTATTTCTGGTTGAGGTGGTGTGTTTAGGCGTGGGGGGAAGGCGGCGACGTTTAACATGTATGCGAACCTTTCTTAATTGAAATAATCCATCACGGTCAAGCGCTAGGTGCGGTGTTTCCAGGAACAAGGTGTCTCAGGTACAACTTAAAAGTAGCAGCCCAAGTACAGGTGCTCCACACAAAAAGTGATTATTTAGGCTAAAAAACGATCTTTTTGCTGGTTTTTTATAAGGAGGGTTTGGGCGATGCGAGGGCGATGGGAGATAACGCAGCGTTTCAGCTGTTTATTGCGCGGGTGTGTCGCAATCTTTTCTGCAAGAAAAGGCAAATTTCTTTTGCGCGCGAACGTCTTGGTGGGCTTTGGGCAAGCGAAAGCGGTTGTATTCCCATTGATATTGGGTGGGCGCTAAGTGCACGCAGTTTTCTACACTTTTGTTTAATCCGGCAACGGATTGCTCCACATCTTCACTATAAATGGCTTCATCGGCGGGTAGTACAATCACTTTGAAACCGCCGGGAACACGTTTGGCGAAAAGGCTGATAACGCGGCTTTGGGTGCGGCTAATGAGCGAGTGAACCAGCGTCATACTCAAGACTTCTTGGCCAAAGAAGGGTGCGAATTCGGAGCCGGCATCTTTTTTAGGCAGTTGATCCGGTAAAACGCCTACGATATTGCCCTGCTGTAGCGCTTTTAAGAGTATGCATACCCCTTTGCGATTGGTGGGTGCCATAGTGATATTGCATTTGCTTCGCCCCGCTAAAATGAGTTTGTCTATTGCAGCAATTGGTGCGGGTTCGTACATGGCCGCCAAGGGGGCAATGCTGGCAAGATAAGGAGCTATAACTTCCCAATTGCCCAAGTGTGGTGCTAAAGCAACCAAGCCACGGCCCTTGGCTAATTCGGCGCGTAGAATATCTTCGCCTTCAACTTCAACAATTTTAGATTGCAGCCACTCCCATGAGTTGCGCCAAATAATAGGGGCTTCGGTTAATGTTTTAGCGGTTTCTAAGAGGCTTTCAAACGCAAAGGTTTGTACTTCAGTGGCCGACAAGTGTGGGAAGCAGGCATTGATATTCTTGAGAGTTACACGACGTGTTCGTCCATTCGATAGCCACGCGCAACGGCCAATAACAACTCCCAAGGTACGTGCAACCGGAAGTGGTAAACGAGATAAACACTTAATAATGCGCGGAACAAGGGTGTTTCTCATGGGGTACCTAAAAGGTTGCTGCAATGACGGTTAAGCGTCTTAAAAAGGCTTGAATCCCGCTGTAAGTATCTGTGTTAGAAAACATTAAGTGCCAACTAAGGGCGCTATTGTATAGTTGCGCCCTAATAAAAGTCTGCATACTTGGTCACTGTGACCCAAAGTAGGACGCCTATTTCCGCGATTGGTTTCATAAATTCCCATTTTAGACTATTGATAAGTGTCATCTGTTACCGTTAATAAAAAACCGCTAAACAGCTGAGCTGATTAGCGGTTTTTTATGGCGGGTAAGTCGCTGTTAATCGCAAGCCGGAGTTAAATTCCCTTCCACGGTATTAAATATATAAAGGCGCCATTTGCACCCATGCATATTTGTTGTGCGCGCGACCACTCCAAATATGCAAGGTGTTATGAATGCCTTTGCTCCATAAAATATTGCATAGGTGTTGGTTGTTTTCTAAAAAGGGGTCGTGATCGCCAATGGTAAATACAATTTCCATTTGTCGTAATTGCTGTAGGCGAATTTCGCAGTTGAGTTGCGGTAAAAAATGGCTTGGCGTATGGAAATAAACATTTTCATCATAGTAGCCGCTGAATAAGTTTTTAAAATATTCAATGTCCATAGTGAGATCATAACGCCCCGAAAATGCACTCAGCTTTTGAAATAAGTGGGGGTGTCGAAAGGCAATGTTGGCGGCGTGATATGCCCCCAAACTTGCGCCGTGAGCAATGGTGCAGCTGTGCGAGTTGTGTTCAGACATAAACGGCAATACTTCATTAAGGACATAATCTTCGTATTGAATGTGGCGTTGAATGCGTTCGCTGGGGGAGCGATCAAAGCAATAGAAACTTTCATGGGCAATATTATCAATACAAAATAACTGCAGTTGCCCAGTGTTAATCTTGTGTGCGAGTGAATCAATAATACCTAATGTTTCATACTCGTAAAAACGGCCATCGCGCGTAGGGAATACCAATACTTTTGCGCCGCCATGGCCAAATACCAGCAGTTCCATGTCGCGCATAAGGCGTTGGCTGTACCAGCAAAAATAGTCGCGTTTCATAAGCCCTTAAAAAATAATGTCAGCTCGGCAAAGAGTTGTGTTTCTTGCAAGTTTTTTTCTGGGTAGTCAACGTGGCCAGCGTCTAACACAAACAGTCTTTTTGTGTTTTGTGCTGCATTGTGAATAGAAAATTGGCCCGGCGGCGCTACAACGGGGTCAAACAATGCTAAGGCTAGGTGTAAGTCTTGCTTGATATGTTTTGCTGCCAAAGCCGCATCATAATATTGAAGTGTTGCCATGAGGTTACGGTGGTTGCGGTAATACATTTGCACTGCCGCGCCGCTGCCGGTGGTGGGCAAGGTTAAGCGTAATGCTTGATTGCCAAAGCTGGGTACATTGAATGCCGCGCGCTGGAAGCGGTTGTCCCATGCCACTGCCATGGCACCCACGCCGCCGCCAAAGCTAATGCCCGAGTAGGCGAGGTGCCCCGCTATTTGTGGGAATTCCTGAATAAGTGCAGAAGCACCAAACCAAATATCTTCAATGCAGTGGCGTAAAATATAACGCTCAGGGTCATCTATATCATGAATAACATGAAATGCTGGGTTATCTGAAACACCGGCACAACGGCTGCGTGAAAGGCCATAAAAACATAAAAATAAGACGGCTGCATTTGTGAACGGCAAATTGAAGTCAGGTGCATCTCTACCGCCGTAACCGTGGCCAACAATTACACCTTTGGTTATGGGTTGGTGTTTTGGCGTTAACAGCCAACCGCCAATGAGTGCCTGATTGCTGGAGGTGAAAGCAATATCTTCAACGTAATAATCCGCATGGGTTAAGGTGCTGGCAGTGCGTATTAACTGGGTTGGCGTTGCCACTACTGCTTGATATTTTGTCTGCCAAAAATCGCAATAGTCATGGGGTTCGGGTGGGGCTGCTATGTGCAGCAAGGTTTTCAGTGTGTGACCATAGCTGGGGTCAAAGGCGTACTCATCGTGATTTTTTTGCATAACGTCGCCTGATGCTAGGGTAATAATGTGAGCGCAGTGGTGTGATGGGGCATAAACTGCCACCTTAAACCATGGCCATTTCGCTTTTGATGCTACTCAGCGATACTCCTATCAATACGACCCAGCGATACTCACCTAACATTATTGCAGTGAGCTTAACCATGCACCCATACCCAAAAGATTATAGCCGCGTAGCCGACGGCGATAGGATTAAAGAAGGCGATTTAGCGCTGGGTAAAATCACCGCCATGTGCGGCCGAGAGAGTTACGGCTGGAAGAATGTTGCGCCCCATTTGATTGGCCAAGAGTTTTTTGAGGGGGCGTTGGAGCTGGGGCATCCGAGCATATTGCTGCGTAGGTCTAAAACCGAAATGGTCTAAGACATATACGCGGCATTCACTATACTGATCACTTCTTAAGCAGGGATTTGTACATGGTCATCGGCGATTTTTTAGGTTATTCCTCGTATGGGCAGGGCTCTGTGTTTGCACAGCGCTCAACCCCTGCGCGGCCAGCCGTTACCTTGGATGCCGAGCCAGACCCCAAAACCCCCAACCAATACGCGGTGCAAACCAAGCCGCAAGTGATTCCCCCGCCAGAGCGGCCGAGCGAGGCGAAAGGCTCTGGCAAAAAAGCCAATCAAAATACCGACCCCGTCAGCCGCGTGTTTTTAGCGGTGGAGAATTATCAGCCCACCTACCATCGCATTGATATTAAGGTTTAAGTTAATCTTAACGCCGCAATTGCAGCCCCAATCTAAGGCCAAAAGGCTTAAATGCGCTATTGATTACCGGTAAGGTTTGCTTGCCTGTGTCATTTTCAATATCCGAAATTGTTTTTCTGCTTAGGCCGACTAATGCGGCATAATTTTCTTGATTCATGCCGAGAATATTTTTTCGGAGTGTTGCTAATACATTGCCTTCCGTTATCTCGTGATTGCGTAATTTTTCCAGCAAGGTATTTAAGTAAACTTCGCGTTCAAAAGGAGAAA
The DNA here is from genome assembly GCA_005801205.1 of Gammaproteobacteria bacterium. Taxonomy (GTDB): domain Bacteria; phylum Pseudomonadota; class Gammaproteobacteria; order Pseudomonadales; family Cellvibrionaceae; genus Cellvibrio. The sequence goes on along the minus strand of SYDJ01000218.1, from coordinate 30,720 downwards.
GTTTTTTCACTACTAATTACCTTTAAAGAAGTTGCCAATTTTTTAGTTTTGTATCCAGATGCTCAAGCTGAAGGCTTGGTATGGATAATAAACGCTGAGAAACTCCGCGCGCTGAAAGCCGGTCACGAAGTCCTTTCACATGAGCGGCTAGATTTTTTAGTTCACTGATGAGCTCGTCGCTAGGCACAAAATTGTTCAGCTGTTTTGCTATCGCAATCCAATCGAATCTTCCACCTTCTTCAAAGGGTGAGCCCCACGTGGTTGAACGAGTAACACCTTCAGGATCTGCCTTCATGGGCGCAAAATCATAAATGGGTGACAGCCAAATACCAGAAGGACGTTTTATCAACGAGGTGTTTCGTCCATGGTTGTCAGAATTGCCGAATGCCACATTGAGTAAATCGCGTTTTACCCATTCAATAACAAATTTTTTCCGATCAAAAAATTGTTTACCTTCAGTCACGCTATATTGGGCTTCAAGTTTTTTAACGAGGGTATCGATGACAGAAAAATGATTGAGTGATGTGCCCGGCTGTTTGTTTAACACTGAATACACAGATTCAAGCCCGTAGCGTTGCAGGGTGCCATTTTCAAAGTTCACGTCAAAACGAGGTAGCCAGAGAGAGGGATAGCGTTCGCCTTCCATGAGGCGCATGTTTGTAGTGCTAATCGTATCTTGGCCGAGTGCAGACAGTTCGTGATAGTAATAAAATTCAGCGCGTAAAATATCGCAGTCATCTTGAATGCGATTACCGCGTGGAAATTTAACAAGATAATGTTGGTCTTGATTGGTTGTATCGTTTTGAAAGGTATCAATCCAAATCTGATTTTCTGTTGAGCAGCGCAGTAATAATTTAGGTGCTTCACCGCCTGCCCCCGTGGCACCGCCTGCCGCTGCACCAAGTTGTTGTGCATATTGCATAAAGTCACTATCGCGTTCGATTACATCCGTTACCGAAAAACGCATATTTTCCAGCTGGCTATTCGCGATAGGCTCTGGAATTGATTCTTTAACGCGGATGTTGCCAACGGGTGCAATAGTGCCTTCTTTAAGCAGTGTAAAGTCTTGCTGCGCCGGGGGTAGGTGGGCGATATTGAGGTGGCTCACCCAATAACGGCGGCTTGCTCCAGCGGGCATGATGTCGTCCAAAAAACTAAACCACGATGTTGCCCTATAAGTTTGCATGAGATCGACAGGGCAGTTAATGCTGACGGCACGTTCATCATCGTGATCCATCCACTCAAGAGCATAGCTGGGGGGCTCATAACCGAGTGTTGCACTGCTGATACGCCCTGCCTCAGGCAAGGGTATTTCAAGTAATGCCGCATCTTGCCACTGGTTTTCGGTGAACAGCTGTAGTGTAAGTGTTGCCATGGCGCATTTTTCTTTGAGTGTAATAATACTCAATAATAGCAGTTATTCTATTTTTTGATAATTATTGTACTCATAAATACGTATTTTCTTAAAATGTGAGTGCAATACTACTCACTGTACTGCAGGCTGGTTATCGTCAGTCGCGTGTTTTTGGTCGTGAAGAATTATCAGCCCACGTACCATCGTATCGATATCAAAGTTTAAGTCGATTATTTACTAAGTTCTCTGCTCGTCATCCCGTAGGGATCCAGTGACTTTACAGGGCGGGAAGACGCTGGATCCCTACGGGATGACGATTCCCTTCTAAACCTAAATCTAAGCCTTATTGATGTTGAGTTGTTCTGATCGAATTATTTACTCGTCGGATCCATCAACCTATTCACTTCTTTTCTCACCACCAAGTAGCACTCGCACACGCGGCCTTCCAACACTTTTCGGTCGAGGATGGAGATATGCCCACGGCGATAATTAATGCAGCCCGCCTGTTGTAAATTGCCCGCCGCCGTAGTGACACTTTCGCGGCGTACGCCGAGCATATTGGCCACCAACTCTTGCGTCATAATCAATTCACCAGAGGGAATACGATCCAAGGTAGTGAGCAACCAACGCGATAATTGTTGTTCAATCGAGTGATGACGGTTGCAGGCAGACGTTTGTGAAACTTGTGTAAGGAGCGCTTGGCTGTAGCGCAGCAACATGCGCTGAAATAATCCGGCACGTTTAAATTCTGTTTGTAATTGATGGCGCTCAAGCCGATAGGCGTTACCGGCGGTTTGTACCATGGCGGAACTGGGGGTGGTATTGCCGCCCATAAATAGCGAAACACCCACCATGCCTTCATTGCCCACACCCGCCGTTTCTACCGACGCACCGGATTCGGTAACGTAGTGCAGCGAGATAATCGCAGTGGTGGGGAAATAGGCGTAGCGCATTTGCTCACCCGGCTCGTAGAGCATGGTGCCGAGTTTGAGTGACACTAATTCCAAGTGCGCCAGTAGCTCGTTAAGTTCTATGGCGGGCAGGGCTGCGAGTAGATGATTCTGCATGGTGCTGTTCGTTGTGAGTGTTGGCATAGCGTTACTCAGGTTGTGGCATGAGTGTTTCAGCCGTCATCGCCTTGCACTCAATACCAATGCCACGATAGCCCATAAAGCGGCATGCTTGATCGAAGATGGGCTCGCCGCTCACGCGAAAGTGTTGCACTTGGCCTGCGGTATTGATTCGGCTAAAGGCGAAATCTAAAAAGGGTTGGCGAGCATCAATAGTGCGTTGTAAAAGTTCGCGTTCATGTTCATTCCAACCTGCCAAGTGATCCGCGCGGCTAAAGGTTGTTTTGATGCCTTGGTGCTCTGCGTCTGTGAGTGGTGTATTGGGTGATGTGTTGGCCACTATGCCCAACATTTCTAGTACTGGGCCAGAGGTATTGGTAAAACGCCCTTCGGCATCTTGCTCCCAATACCAGTCAGATGCCAGCTCCGTGAGCCTGCGAAAACGCGCTTCACTTGCGCGCAATTCAGCCGTGCGTTCGCGTACAGTGTCTTCTAGCATTTTGTTGTAGCTGTCGAGTTTTTTGTAGAGCAAACGCACTTCCAACATATTGTGAATGCGCGTTTTTACTTCCACCAAATCGAACGGCTTGCTAATAAAATCTTTCGCACCCGCTTGCAAGGCATTGAGCTTGTGTGCAGGTTGTGCGGTTAACACAATCACCGGCAAGTAGCTGTCATCGGAGTTAGCTTTCAGGCCATCCATCACTTGAAAGCCATCCATCACTGGCATTTGCAAATCGAGCAAAATCAAATCGTAATGATGTTCGCTGTGCAGTGCGCAAACCTCCACGGGGTTCATGGTTGAGCTGACGTGGGTATAACCCGCTTCGCTGAGTAATTGTTCGAGCAACTGCACATTGGATTCTTGATCATCAACAATAAGAATGCTGGCGTTGAGTAAATCTGGAGGTCGTAGTATCACGTGAAGTCCTCGGCGTTAATGAGTATTGCAGGCGTATGCATGGCAGACGCGTGCGAAAATGTGAGTGCTATATCCAGCGTATCCATAAATTCTGTGACTTTTATGGGTTTGGTGAGATAGCGAAAAAAACCGGCTTCCAAGCCTTTGGCAATGTCAGTTGGAATCGCATTGGCGCTAAGCGCGATAATGGGAATGTGTGCTGTGGCCGGATCTCGCGCTAAAAGTTTTAAGGCGTTAATACCGCTAATACCGGGTAAATTAATGTCCATTAAAATTACATCCGGCAGCGCGGTGCGCGCCATATCTACACCGCTAATACCATCGCACGCGCTCAGCAAACGTATATCGGGGCGGCGTTCAATCAGGTCTTCAACCAGCATTAAATTGGCGGGGTTATCTTCCACATAGAGCAAGGTGTAGAGGTTGTTGTCTGCGTGGGTTATTGCCTGTGGCGAAACCAAGGCTTCCACTTTACTGGGAATGCGTTTTTGGGTGAGATCCATCTCCACCCAGAAAGTACTGCCTTCGCCCAGTGTACTCTCTAAACCTATAGTGCCACCCATTAATTCAATTAAGCGTTTGGTCATTACCAAACCAATGCCGGTGCCTTCTTGATCTCTATTTTCTTGGCCAAGGCGATTAAAGGGTTGAAATAATTGCAATATTTTTTCAGGCGATAAACCTTCACCGGTATCCTCAACGGATATGCGAATACGCTCTGCACTTGGCGTGCTGCAGCTCACCATAACGCTGCCATTGAACTTATTGTATTTAATCGCGTTAGACAGCAAATTAATCAGCACTTGTTTAACGCGGGTGCGATCTGCTTTCACAAAATAGGGCATTTCAAAACTGGGGAAGGTGATAGTGATTTCGCGTTTCTGCGATTGCGGTTCAATCATGGCTTCGCATTCGCGCATCACTTCGGTCAGCGACACAGGTTCAAGTGAGAGCGATAATTTCCCTGATTCAATGAGCGCCAAATCTAAAATTTCATTAATCAATTCCAGCAAATACCAACCTGCTTGTAAGATTTGATTAATGCTGCGTTTTTGTGTGGGTGTAGGTTCAGGATTACCTGACTCAATCAATTGGGCGAAACCAAGAATGGCGCTGAGTGGTGTGCGCAATTCATGGCTCATGCTGGATAAAAAATCGGATTTTGCTTGATTGGCTTTTTCTGCAACTGATTTGGCGGTTTCTAATTCAATATTATTTTCTTCTAAAATTTGATCGAGACGCTTTCGCTCAGTGACATCGCGCGCAGCGGCAAATACACCTTGTAAATTGCGGTCGCGGTCATAAAAGGTAGTGGCGTTGTAAGAAACATCCGTTTGTTTGCCGTCGCGCGCGCGGGCGGTGAGTTCGTAATTGGTGACTTTGTTTTCACTGAGCACGCGTTTAATGCCCGCTTCTGCGCGCTCTGGTTCGGTGAAGTAATTTTTGAAGGGCGCGCCAATTAATTCATCGCGCGTGCAACCAGTCAGCGCTTCCATCTGTTTGTTCGCGTCGGTAATAATGCCGGCGGGATCTGTGGTCATAAGCGCGTCAATATTCGATTCAATCAGCGAGCGGGTATAAAACTGCTGATCGCGTAAACGCTGATCAAGTTTTTTCTGTTCGGCCTCAACTTGTTTGCGGGCGGTGTTGTCAGTGCCAATCAAGAGGTAACCAATAATTGCACCTTCCGTATCGCGTAATGCCGTGACAGACACTACGGAAGGAATGCGGCTGCCATCTTTGCGGATGTAAGTCAGCTCATAAATATCTTCAATGCCACGCGACGCTTTAAACACTAATGCTTCAAAGCCGGGCGTAATCGCGGTTTCCAACTCAACACTTAAATTTTGCGCGCGCGCAATCACTTCATGTGGGTCTGAAATATCGGCGGGCGTAATTTTATTGGTCACTTCCGCTGCTTCGTAGCCTAGCATGCGCTCTGCGCCTACGTTAAACACTTGAATAATGCCTTTTTCATCGGTGGCAATAATCGCAAAATTAGCACTGGTAAGAATGGCGTTTTGCAGTGCGCCGGTTTTTAACAAGGCTTCTTGTCGATGCAGTTCAGTAATTCCTTCTGCCCTGCCGATAGGTTCAGCAAGGAGAGCGGCGTGGGTAGTTTTGGGCATGGCCAAAGTCCGTGAAGTGCATCTATTAAAAGCACGGTGAGCGAATCCAAACAAAAGCAGCGATGAGAAAATGCCGAGCGGGATAGCAAGTTTCTGCTGGTTGTCAGCTCAGTCTGTCGTAAAACCTAGGCTGACCTCGTTATTAATTAATTGCTATCTTACGCGCCATGGATTCGCCGCTATGTACGCCAGCGCACATAGCGGGCTTTTATCCTTAATTTACAAACGCTCAAGCTGTCCGTTGTCTACTTGTACTCGGTCGCCTACCCGTAAATCGTTAATCTCTTCGTAATCAAATTGCTGCCTGCTACCGTTTTCAAACGTCACCGTAATGCGGTAAATGTCGCTGTCGTGGCCATTGCGTTTTTCAATAGTGTTGCCTGCTACGGCGCCACCAATTGCACCTATGCCGGTAGCCACATCACGCCCACGGCCTTTGCCCACTTGGTGCCCCAAAACGCCACCCAATACCGCCCCTAGTACTGCGCCGCCGCCAGAAGGTTTAGATTCGAGTGTAAGAATTTCAATATCGCTCACGCGCCCATATTGCGCTGCATTGTGCGGTGCAGAATAAACACTCCGCGTTTGATGCCGAGGTTGTTCATAACTATTACAAGCAGCTAGCGATGCAATACAAAACAAAGCGGTAATTAACGCAGAAATTTTCATGATGTGTGCTCGGTAGTGGTATGGAGAGCTTCAGGTTAGTGGCTGGCGATACGGTAGTCTGTGCGGTGGCGAGCTTAGGGTGGAGTTTTTGGGGTGACGGGAATATAGTTCGGGCTGTTAATTTTTTATGGAGATGTTTAATGCTCATTAATTGTGTTGCCTATCAAGAAGGCAAAAAACTCAGCGATATTCCGGTTGAAGATATAAGCGAATACGTAAAGCGTTCTGATTGTTTTGTGTGGGTTGCCCTGCGCGATGCCGAGCCAGCAGAGCTTGCTGAAATGCAACATGAATTTGGTTTGCATGAGTTGGCGGTGGAGGATGCGCGCGTGGGGCATCAGCGGCCAAAAATTGAAGAGTATGGCGATTCACTGTTTGCCGTTATGCATACGCTAGAAATGCGCGATGGTGAGCTTGAAGTGGGTGAGGTAGATGTGTTTGTGGGCACAAATTATGTGCTCTCAACGCGCAACCGCAGCCAACAAGGTTTTCTGGGTGTGCGCGCACGCTGCGAACGCGAGCCAGATCATTTGGGGCAAGGTTCTGCCTTCGTGTTATACGCCTTAATGGATGCCGTGGTTGATCGCTATTTCCCGGTGGTGGATGCCTTAGAGTCGGAGCTGGAAGAAATTGAAGAGCATATTTTTACCAAAGGTTCACAGCGCGACAATATTCAAAAACTTTATCAATTAAAACGTAAAGTAGTTACGCTTAAGCATGCCGTTGCACCTTTATTGGAAGCGGTAGGCAAACTGGATGGTGGCCGTGTGCCACCGATAGTCGCCAATACCAAAGATTACTTTCGCGATGTGCAAGATCATCTTTACCGTATCAACACCTCAGTCGATTCTATTCGCGACACTATAGGCACGGCGATTCAAGTGAATTTATCCATGGTGACCATTGATGAAGGTGAAGTGAATAAAAGGCTCGCAGCTTGGGCTGCTATTTTTGGTGTGGCAACGGCTTTTGTCGGCGTGTGGGGCATGAACTTTGAAATCATGCCTGAGTTGAAATGGAAATACGGCTACCCTGTTGCTTTAGTGGTTGTTACAACGGTTTGTTCGTATCTTTATTATCGTTTTAAAAAATCAGGTTGGCTTTAACTGTCTTCCACTGTCTACAATTACAAGATAATTGCAAAAATTAATATAAACGATAAGGAAAAGTATTATGGAGCAGAATCAATTTGACACTCTCGTTGCCAAGTTAGAAAAGGAATCGTTGCAAGATCCTCGCATTTATGCGTTTAAAGTTTTTCTGGTGGCAGCCTTAGGTTTTGTGGTTTTGGGGGTTGCGTTATTGTTTGCGCTATTACCGCTAATTGCGCTAATTGGCCTTGGCGCATTAGTGGTTCTTACTGGCGGAAAAGCGCTTATTTTTGTATTGAAGTTTGGAAAATTATTAATCCTTCTATTAATTCCCACGTGGATCATGTTGAAATCATCGGTACAGATGCTGTTCTCGCGTTTTCCAAAACCTGAGGGGCGTGAATTGAACGCTGCTGAAGCCCCAGAGCTGTTCAAACGAATTGAAGAGTTAAAGCGTCGCGCACATGGGCCAGTTATTCATCGCGTTCTATTAACGCAAGAACTCAATGCTGCCATTGTTCAGCATCCTCGTTTTGGTTTGTTGGGTTGGGAAGAGAACTACCTCATTTTGGGTTTGCCGCTATTACAAGTGTTAAATGAGTCTGAAGCATTAGCTGTGGTTGCGCATGAGTATGGGCACTTATCTGGTCACCACAGTCGAATGGGTGGTTTTATCTATCGCTTGCGCAGTACCTGGGGTCGTTTGCAAGCAATGTCGGAGCAGTGGCAGGATTGGGGCTCGCGCTTAATTACAAAATTATTTAGTAAATATGCACCTTATTTTAATGCCTATACTTTTGTGTATGCGCGCCATAATGAATTTATTGCTGATAGTGTTTCTGTTGAGTTGGTTGGTATACAAGAAACTGCAAATGCGTTGATGCGAACACAAATAGCGGCGCAATTTGAAAGTGAAGTTTTTTGGCCGAATATAGATAAGTTTGTATCGTCACAAGCGGAGCCCATTCCAAATCGAAGCCAGCAGTGGGGCGAAGCTATTTCAACAAAGTTAGATGAAATACTGCGCGTGCATTATCTAGAATTAGCAAACCGCTTTAAAACCAACAATTTTGATACGCATCCATCACTTTCCGATAGGCTTAATGCCATAGGTGTGGTGCCAAACAGTGCGCATGCTCAACAGCTGACACCTATTAAAGAAAGTGCTGCTGACGTTTGGTTGGCTAATCAATATCAGACTATTGCGCAAGAGTTCGATTTGCTTTGGCAGAAAGATGTGCAAGCACAATGGCAACAGCGCCATAAATATCTATGCACTAAAAGAGAAGAGTTCTTAGCGTTGGCAGCTAAAGATTGCCTGACTATGGATGAGCGCTGGCATTTCTTAATGCTGGATGAAGAGCTAAATGTTGATGCTGACATTATTGATCGGCTAGAGGCTTTTGTAGCAGAGTTTCCCCAGCATCTACAAGCACGATATCGTCATGGTATATATTTGTTGAGCAAGGGTAGTGAGCAGGGTATAGCAGAGCTTGAGTATGTGATGTCTCAGGAATCGGATGCAATTTTGTCGGGCTGTGAAGCTGCGATGAATTATTATAAAGATGAGCGGCCAGAGAAGGCAGAGGAATATCGACGCCGTTGGATTTCACGTAATGAATATTTATTGACTGTTCAGAATGAATTTTCTGCTTTGCCGTCGGATGCAATCTTGGTGGAGCACGATTTAGATGATGAAACAGTGAATCGTTTGCGAGAACTTGTTACAGGAAACACAGAATATATCAATAAAATCTATTTGCTTCGCCGTGTACTAAAATCTGACCCTAAATTACATGATTATGTATTTGCATTTGAGATTTCAGGGTGGACGCTGGGTGATAAAAGCGCTGGTATATTAAAGCGTATGAGTCTTATTGAGATCCCTTTTTCTGCATTTTTTGTAAATTTGAAATCATCTACATATAAAAAATTCAGAGCTAGAATAAAAAAATTAGGGGTTATGCCTATATATATAAAATAAATCAGTCTGTTGAATGGTGAAGTCATAACAAAGAGCAAAGATATGGAAATATTAATATGTCTTATCGTCTTTGTTGCAATCTACTCCGCAGAAACTGCCACAACGAAAAACCATATTGAACAGATTTAACGGTTTTTATACCTATGGCGGTGCAGGCTAATTTTTTAAGAATATGCAGTGTGGTTTGTTGGGTGAGAAAACGCATGACGGTGCTGCGCGGGAAATGATTATCGGCTTGCTCACCGCTAAATTTATAAACGAGCAACCTGCGATTTAATTGCAACCTGAGTCGTAGATCTAAACGCTGTTCATCTAGGCTTAGCGTTGTTTTTTCTTTTGTGGCTAATTCAATTATATCCTTCATAGCGCTCTCTTAATAAGGGCTATATCAGCCGCAATTTCTGCCCGTGTACCTGCAAAACTATTGCTGCCTTTTTGGTTTAACAAAGAGACTTTAAAACCTACCCATACTAATGTCAGAAAGTAACAAAAAATTAACGCTATAAATACGGGAATGCGAAATTGTGTGTCCCAGCTGAGTGTTAATACGAACGCGCCAATAAAAAATAATAAACATAAAAAACACGCAAAGCCCATCAGCATAAAAATCAGAATACTGGATAAGCGTTGCTTTTCTTCTTCCCATTCTACTTGCGCGAGTTGCGCGTGTAGCGTTACCTGCGCAAAGAGCGCACTGCTGGCAGAGCGCATTATCGATAAAACCTGTAGCGGGTTTATGGAGCCAGCGTCCTTGCTAGCATTCGTGCTGTTTACAATATCCATAATTAGCTTCCACATAGGCTTAGCTGCGGCGCGATGCTAAAAAACCAACCAGCAAGCCTACTGCTGCGCCTGCACCAATCGCGATCCAGGGTTGTTCATGTACATAGTTGTTGGTAATCATCGCGCTTCTGCGCGCCTTGCTACCAATACTATCGCCAATGTCATCAAATGAATGTTTGATTGAATCAATACGATCATTCAATTTATTTTTTGCTTGTGCCAAGTCATCGCCAGTCATAGAAGTTGCCTCAGTAATTAATTGTTCAATATCCGCCAAGAAATTTTTAAATTCCAATGAAATTGCGGAAGGTTTGTTATGTGCCGATGCGCTCAAGCCATTCGCTTGACCATCAAGGTTGGAGCTTTTGTTGATTTGCATAATGAATTCCTGTTGTGGGGTGAATGTCTGAATATCACATCGGCTTAGCAGTAGATGAAAATCTTCTGACTACCGATCTGGATTAACAGAGTGTTCTTTCTCGTTTACAAGATCTGTACGGCAGCACACACACTTAAAATAATTAAATTTTTGTGGGTGCGATGGCGCACAGAAGTGTCCGCGTAAGTCCTCCAGAATTGCTGCTGTAAACACCGTTAGGCATTTCTGAAAAACATGAAATAAATGCAGTGGTTTTTCAGAAGTGCTTAACAATAAACAATGACACGAGGAACATTATCATGATTCGGAATTCAAAACGCTTAGAGCCTATCCCATCAGTAAAACTCGCAGCACTAAAACTCTCAACGGCTTGCACTTTCACAGTCACTGCATTTGCTTGCTTGTTCTTAGCAGCATGTGCGTCAACACCGCCGCCCACGCAACAAATTACAGCTGCTGAAGTCGCTATTGGCCATGCTGAACAGGCGCAAGTAGCTGACTATGCTTCGCCTGAATTAAGTGCGGCGCGTGAAAAATTAACGGCGGCGCGCGCAGCAGTAGTTAAAGAAGATATGAAAACTGCAAAACGTTTAGCGGAGCAAGCGGCGTTAGATGCTGACTTGGCAACGGCCAAGCTGACTGCAGCAAAAGCAAAAACAGTGAACGACGAAATGCTGAAAAGTACATCTGTTATCAAGCAAGAAATGCAACGTAACCCAGGAGTTAAATAATGAATAGTTTACATAAAACAACCCAACAATTTGCGATGCTTGCGTTAAGCGCGTTTCTGCTAACGGCCTGTTCGAGTACGCCAAAAACACCATCAGAAGTGACCGATGTACGCAATAAATTAATGCGTTTACAGGCTGACCCACAATTGGCTAGCCGCGCTCCCGTTGCATTAAAAGACGCTGAAGAAGCGGTGCAAGCTGCAGAAAAAGTACCAAAAGATCAATCCTTAGCACATCACCTTGTGTGGGTTGCTGACCACAAAATTGATATTGCTAGCGCGCAAGCACAAACACGTTTGTTGGAAGATCAGCGGAAAGGCTTAACGGAAGCTCGCGAAACTGCGCGTTTAGATTCACGTACGTTGGAGGCGGATATTGCCCGTGGCGATGCAAATGCAGCGCGCAATGATGCAGATTTGGCGCGCCAACAAGCAGATGATTTGCAACGTCAAATTGCCGAGTTAAATGCAAAAGCAACGGATCGCGGTCTGGTTGTTACTTTGGGTGATTTATTGTTTGAAACCGGTAAATCAGAATTGAAAGGTGGCGCTGCAAGTAATCTCAGCAAGCTCTCTGCATTCCTCACGAAATATCCAGATCGTACTGTCATCATTGAAGGCCATACCGATAGTGTTGGTGGCGATGATTACAACGTAAATTTATCTCAACGTCGCGCTAATTCGGTTCAACAGTTTTTGTTGGCGCAGGGTATAGCATCCAATCGTTTGAGCTCTTCAGGTAAAGGCGAAAACTTTCCGGTTGCGAGCAATGATTCCAATTCTGGTCGCCAAATGAATCGCCGTGTTGAAGTTATTATCGCTAATCAACTCACCGCTAAATAATTAGCCATCACTAAAAGAGAAATTTATGAGCTTAGGAACAATTTTATTGGTCGTTTTAATTTTAATTTTAATGTTAATCGGCGCTATTCCCAGTTGGCCACACAGCCGCTCTTGGGGTTACGGCCCAAGCGGTGGTTTAGGTTTGGTCATTATTATTTTGGTTGTTTTACTGCTACTTGGTCGTATTTAATCCTGTGTTACTTTTTTTAGTGTGATTAATTTTTTTGGAATTGTTAAAGGTCTGCGATGCTCAAGAGGAGCCATTTATGAATACTGAAATACACAATAGCTTCAATAGTGCGCCACTGGATTTAACAATTTCAGAAGATTCAATTGCCTTGGTTTGCCCTTATTCCATTAATCCATCCATAGAGCACATTTTTATGAAAGCAATTCTTAAAAGTATCCCCATGTTATTAGTAACGCTAAGCCTAATTTTTTTGGTGGCTTGCACCTCTGGCCCTAAAAAAGAAGGTGCGGGTGAATATATAGATGACACCGTAATTACTACGCGTGTTAAAGCAGAAATTCTGAAAGAAGATTCACTTAAGGTTGCAGAAATTAATGTAGAGACCTTTAAAGGTGTAGTGCAATTGAGTGGGTTTGTTAACTCAGTGTCAGATCAGCAAACCGCTGTAAGAATTGCGCGTAGTGTTCCAGGTGTAATCTCAGTTAAAAACGACATGCGTTCAAAGTAACTCGCTCAAGCGTGCACCATTAAACCTATGTTCGGCGGCCGTGTATAAGCCATTGAATGTAGGTTTTTTGCAACACAATCGCTTTAGGTTGTTTAGGTTGCGGAAGTCAATATGAAGTTTTATAAATTCTCACGTGTAGTAGTAGGCGTTCTCTGTGTGCTGTTGGTTTCGTTTTATGCTTACGGGCTTTATACCGATTGCCCAGACACGGCTATTTATGAATATTGTAGACAATAAGATTATCCTGATCGTCATGGTTTATTAGGAGGATTTATGCTTAAGTTGATTGCAGTTGTGTTTTTTGTAGTTGTCGCGGTAGATGTGTATGTTAATGCCTCGCCCATCAATGCACTGGCTGTTTTTACTGGAGTAGGTTTCTGCTATTTAGTGATCAATTTGCTAATGAAAGAGCTGGCAGCTCAGGATGGCTAGGCCTACATTATTGTGCTGATAACTTTTTAATTCATGAAATAAATGCTCTCCGTGTGTTGCCGTACCGACTTGCCAAGCCGTTCAGGCTATTCTGTTTTATCGTTCACAAAAGCAGGAGAGCATCATGTTAGAAACCATCGCTATTATTTTTATTATCCTTTGGGTCTTAGGGCTCGTTACATCGGTCGTCTTAGGCGGCTTCATTCATATTCTCTTGGTTATCGCCGTTATTATGTTGCTCATTCGTGTGATTAACGGCAGAAAACTTTAATCGTAGTTAGCCTTGTTTACGTATTTGGTTGCTAATCAATTTATTTTTGGTAGAGGTTTACAATGGGTTTACAGCGCGTGTTTGGGATTTTGTTTTTAGTACTAGGTGTACTCGGTCTTGCTTATGGTGGCTTTAGCTATACCAAAGAAACCCATAAAGCCAGCATTGGCTCACTGCAATTGAGTGTGGATGAAAAGAAAACCGTCAATATTCCCTTGTCGGTTGGTATAGCTTTTATGCTGGTAGGCGGCGCGCTATTACTGATTCCAAGAAAACAATAAGCGCTTTATTTCGCAAAGGCATTAGCGCCTACATTTATGTGTCTGCTTATATCTATTTATGACATTAGCTTGTAGTCTGGTGTTGCGGTACTCAATTTCTTACCTAGGAGAAATACCATGAGCAAAGCCCAAGACAGTAAAAAAGAAGGTAAAAAACCTGCCACCAAAACAGCGAAAGAAAAACATGAACTGAAAAAGGCGAAGAAAGCAGAGAATGCCCGAAAAGAGTTTTAAGTAAGAGCACTCTGTAGGCCCTAAAAACAAAAAGCCCCAATGTGAAAACATTGGGGCTTTTTTTGTAGGGGAAATCCCCATGTTCTAGGGTGTAAATTTTTTTATGCGCTGCCGCGTCTTACCAAACGAGAGGTTAAGCGATAAATCAAGCGCACAAAAATTAAGGTGAGTAAGGCTTCAATAGCAATCATAACGCCACCCACAAACGCGCCGCGTTGTGATTGGTAGCGATAGAGTTTTTTGACGAGTTTGTCGTGGGCAATTTCAATACTGTCGTAGAAAGTGGGGATCATTAACAGCGTTAAAATCGTGGAAGTAATAGTGCCGCCGATAATCGCTACCGCGAGTGGTTGATAGAATTCGCCGCCTTCGCCCATGCCAATAGCAACGGGTAACATGCCGGCAATTAAAGCGAAGGTGGTCATGAGAATAGGGCGCAAACGCGCGCGGCCTGCTTGCATTAAGGCTTCTTCGCGGCTTAAACCTTCCTTCTCTTTTGCGCGCGCACAATCGAGTAAGAGAATCGCATTTTTTGCGACTAACCCCATAAGCATAATAATGCCGATAAAACTCATTAAGTTAAGCGTGTGGCCGGTAGAAACGAGTGCGATCACTACGCCAATTAAACTTAAAGGCAAGCTCATCATAACCGCAACGGGTGCTAAAAATGAGCCGAATTGAATCACCAAAATAAAATACATTAAGGCGATTCCCGATAAGAGTGCAGTGAGCATTGCGCCAAATAATTCTTGTTGGTCGCGCCCTGCGCCGCTCAATTGAATGCCGTAGCCGGGTGGGAAGTCGATGGCTTTGGTTAATTTCATTGCAGCACCAATCACTTCGCCTTGGTTAGCGCCTTCTACGTTTGCCGTGACTGTGACGGTGCGTTTGCTATCGGAGTGAGCAATTCTTGAGGGCGCTTTATCCATACGGATGGTGGCAATTTGTTCGAGTGGAATGACCGAATTGCTGCCACCGGGTACTAGGGGTAAACGCGCAAGCGCTGCGGCATCGGCGCGGTCATCGGGGTGCAGGCGCAAGGCTACATCGCGTGTTTCACCGTTAGGGTCAACCCAATCGCCTACTTCATTGCCGGCGAAGGCTAAGCGCAGGGCTTGTGCTGCATCGCTAACGACAATGCCTAAGCTGCTTGCTAAACCGCGATCTAATTCAACTTGTAATTCCGGCATGGGTTCTTGATCGGCAAGGCCAACATCTACTGCGCCTTTTACTTTGCGCAAATCATTCATATAGGCTTCGGTAATTTCCATGAGCTTGCGCGAGTCTTGCCCGTAGAAATTAATTCTCACAGGTTTACTGCCGCCATTGCTGGTGTCGTCTTGCACAAAGTATTCCGCGCCTACTAAACGATTGGTGGCTGCGCGTAATTCTTTGGCTATAGCAGCGGCATCACGTTCACGCTCGCTCGGTTTACCAATGTCGATATCCACGTGGCTGTTGTTGCGTTTAATATCGCTATAAATCGATTTCACTTCGGGAATTTTGCGCGCAAGTTCTGCGGCTTGCTCAGTTTTAATGCGCGCATATTCAAGGCTTCCGCCCGAGGGCAAACGAATATTCACCACCAAGCGGCCGTTGTCGGCAGCGGGTAAAAAGCTGGTGCCGCCCATAAACGATTGTAAGGCAAGTGCTGCGACTAGACTGCCTACAGCAATCATGGCCATCACGCGCCTGTGGCAGAGGGCCCAGCGAATTACCTGCGTGTAACGGTCGGCTTGATGATCAAACCATTCGTTAAACCGTTGCAAGACCTTGCTGAAACCGCGTTTGGGCATGTGTTGATAACCGACGGGATCGCCCCAGCGCGATGACAACATGGGGTCGAGCGAAAAGGAAATTAATAGCGACACTAAAACTGATGCAACAACCGTTAGTGCAAAGGGTTTAAACCATTGGCCTGGCCCGCCTTCCATAAAGGCGACGGGAATAAATACCGCCACAATTGAAAAAGTGGTTGCCATAACCGCGAGGCCAATTTCTTTTGTGCCTTCGCGCGATGCGGTCATGCGGTCTGAACCTTTTTCCATATGCCGCACAATGTTTTCGCGCACCACAATGGCATCGTCAATTAATACACCAATGGCGAGCGATAAACCGAGCAACGTCATAAAGTTCAGTGAGAAACCAAACAGCCATACTGCAATAAAAGCGGCGAGTACAGAGGTGGGCAAAGCGAGTGCAGTGATGAGTGTTGAACGCCACGAATTTAAAAACGCATAGACCACAAAAATGGTTAAACCCGCGCCCAAAATCAGCGCTTCAATGACATTATTTAAACTGGATTCCGCCCATTCACCGCCATCGTTCGCGATTTCAATTTGGGTGCCGGGTTTTAATGTCTTGCGGATTTCATCTAATTCTTTGCGCACGGCTTTTGATACGCCCACCGTACTTGCATCGCGGGTACGAATAATGCTGATGCCTACCGATACATGGCCGTTATAGAGGCTGATACTGTTGCGTTCGGCGTTACCGTCTACGACATCGGCCACATCACTTAAGCGTAAAACTTCATCGCCATTGCGTTTAAGCACTATGTTGCCAAAGTCTGCCGGTGTTGCGAGCCTGCCCAATAAACGAATGCTTTGGTCTTCTAGCTCGCCCTGTATTTTTCCGCCGGGAGCCGTTAGGTTTTGGTTTTGTAAACTGCGTTGCACTTCTACGACGGAAATATTGTGCATGCGCAATTTTTCGCTGCGCAGCAACACTGAAAGTTCGCGTTTTAATTCGCCAGTAACATCTACCACGGCAACACCGGATATACCGCGCAAACGGTCGCCGATTTCTTTTTCTGCCAAGATCGATAAGTCAATATGACTTTGGCTTGAGGAAGAAAGTGAGAGCGACATTATCGGCCAGGCATCGGGGTCAACTCTGCTGATAATGGGCTCGCGCATTTCGTTAGGTAATTTGTAGCGAACGCTCGCAATGGCATTGCGAACTTCATCGGCCGCTTCAATTAAATTTTTATCAAAATCAAATTGAATGCTAAACGAGGCGTTGCCTTCATTCGCCCAGCTGCGCAGTTCATGCACACCAGGAAGACCCTGCATGGCGCGCTCAAGGCGATCCACAATTTCACGCTCTACGGTTTCTGGCGAAGAGCCGGGGTAGGGGATAGTAATACGCAATACCGGCGGGGCAATATCGGGCCGTTCGTTCACGCGTAATTTGGTTAAGGCCATCCAGCCCACGCTCATTAAACCCACGATAATAACCACGGTGACTAATGGGCGTTTAATACTAAAGTCGGATAAAAACATAAGCCTTAGCCTTCCTTTTTAGTATTGAGGTTAGTATTGGTGTTGGGCTTGCTGGTCGCGGCGGGCGTTTTTTCAAAACTCACTTGAGCGCCGTCAATTAACAGCCCGCGTGGGTGACGCAGAATCGTATCGCCCTCAGCAAGGCCACGGGTAATCGCATAATCACCGGATTCCACATCGCGCGTGCCCAAGCCGATTTCCACTTTATTCAACACGCCTTTTTGCACACGCCATACATAAGCATTGTCGCCCTGCTGAATCAAACTGGTTTCGGGAATGCTGAGCCCTTGGCTAATATCACTTTGTACACGGCCTTCCGCAAATAAGCCCACGGTTAAATTATCGGTGCCGGTGAGCGCGACTTGCACGCCTACTTGGCGAGTGCCCGTGTCTGCAACGGGGTTAATACGTTCTACGCGCCCTTCAAAGGCTTTGTCGCGGGAGCCGTTAATATAAAAGGTAACGGCTTGCCCAACGTTAATATGTTGGATTTGATCGGAAGGCACAAAACCTTCAAAGCGCATACTTGAAGGATCGATTACTTTAAGCAGCGCTTTGCCAACTTGAGCGGTATCGCCATTTGAAGCCAAGCGGTTGCCGACAATACCGGCAAAGGGTGCGCGAACTTCAGTGCGGGCGAGCTGTTGAGTGTCCTGCGTGACCCTTGCACGTGCTGCGGCCAAATCGCTTTGCGCAGAGTTGCGGCGCAATTCGGCGTCTTCTTTCGCTTGAGTAGATACCGCGCCGGTATTCGAAAGCGTGGTTAAGCGTTTGTATTGGCGCTCGGCTTGATCGAACCCCTGTTGCGCAGCGCGCTCAGCTTCTTGTGAAGAAATCAACGCTTGGCGAAAAATGGTGTCATCAAGGCGTACGAGCAAATCGCCTTTTTGTACTTTATCGCCATTGTCTTTTAACACTTGCACCACAATCGCCGACACTTCTGCGCGCAAATCCGCTTGTTTTTTAGCTTGCAGCGAGCCAGAAATAATCGGGCCTGAGGCGATGCGGCCTGCCGAAATCTTCACCAGATCCTCTTGCACAATCATCATGGCGGGTTTGGTGTCGGTTGCGGGCGCATCTTTGGGTGCGCCTCCACAGCCAGCCAAGATGGCGATAATACTTAGGGCGAGGAGCGTTTTCTTCGGCATAGCGATTCCTTAATGTGTACTTATGATATCGGTCAGAGAGTCTTGTAATGATTTGTGCAAGAGCCTAGCGTTTAACGTGAAAGAGTGTGACTGTTAATAAGTGCGACTATAGGTGTTTGGAAAAGTGCTAAACAGAGTCATTTGTAACTTTATAGAAAAACTATAGGCTTTTTAGTGGCTATATTTGCTGCCAGTGATTTATTGGGAATCTGTAATTTCCACGATGTCTAATTTCTAGCTAATCCCTTGGACGTCATTAGGTCTATTTTGGATTCGCCAAGTCATAAAAAATAGTGCGGCATAAAAAAGCCCGCTCTGGTTAGGGGGCGGGCAAAACGCTAGAGGTACCACATGAAAAAAAATGCTTTAGGGTTGGCGGCTAGGCTTCGCTGCCGTTGATCCAAGAGCGAACGACGTGGTAGTCCTCATCCATTAACACCATGCTCGCGGTATAACCGGTTTTAATTGCGCCCAATTCGCTCTCACCCATCAGGGCTGCTGGATAGGTGCTTGCCATACGAATGGCCTCGTCCAATTCAATACCCACCAGCTCCACGGTGTTTTTTACGGCAGCGAGCATGTCTAAATCTGAGCCCGCAAGCGTGCCACTCGCGGTAGATAATTTTCCATTCTCGCAGCGAATTAATTCGCCATTGAGCATAAAGTGTTTAGCGCCGCTGTGTTCGTCAAGACCTACGCTCGGCATGGCATCGGTGACTAACACCATCTTGCCTGCAGCTTTGGCTTGGTGCGCCACTTTTAAAGATGCTGGGTGAACGTGAAAGCCATCCACAATAATTCCACACCATGAATTTGCATCTTCCAATGCCGCACCAACCATTCCCGGTTCGCGGCTGGTGAGTGGTTGCATCGCATTAAATAAATGCGTGAAGCTGCTTAAACCGGCGGCGAGTGCCGTTTTAGTTTGCTCGTAATTTGCTGCGCTGTGACCAGCGGCGACTACAACACCAGCTTTAACAAAACGTGCAATCATTTCCGGCGTGGTGAGTTCGGGGGCGATAGTAATTAAGGTTTTGCCCGCGTTGAGCGAGGTTAGTAATTCAAACGCGGCTTCGTCGATAATCTTGAATTTAGACGCATCGTGAACACCTTTGCGTTCAGGATTTAAAAACGGCCCTTCCAAATGAATCCCTAATACACCGGGTACTTTTTCTGCAATAGCTTGTTCAACGGCAGCAATGGCTTTGGCGACCACACTTAAATCATCGCTAATCAGTGTGGGGTAAAAACCAGTGGTGCCAAATTGACGATGGGCTTCGCCCATTACCCGCAAAGTTTCTACCGTCGGTGCATCGTTAAATAATACGCCGCCGCCGCCATTGACTTGAGTATCAATTAAACCGGGAATGAGGCGTTGGTTTTGCAAATCAATAATTGCCGTTACGCTAGCCGGTAAATTATCGGCGGCGCAGAGTGCAATAATTTTTTCGCCATCAATAATCACAGCGTGATTGGTTAGCCAATGTTCCCCGGCCTCTTGTTTTCCTAGGAATACCTTGCCGTTGACGAGAGCGGTAGCCATTAAACAGTCTCCGTAACTTTGCGCAAATGGGGTGGTTCGTCAGGATTGTAACCGCGCGCAAGGGATAATGCGTTAGCCATACGGTAAAAACTTTGTACGGCGAGCAGTGGGGCGATAATGGATGGAACATGAGTTACTACGGGCAAGCAATCATCGCCGCTCATGTTTTCGCTGGCAATTAACATGGCAGCGTTGCGCGCACGGAAATCTTGAATCAAGGAATCCATCCCGCTAAAGGCTTGGTCTTGCTGCGTAAATAACAGCACGGGGAAGTTTTCTTTCACAATCGCCATAGGGCCGTGTTTAACTTCTGCAGCACTAAATGCTTCAGCGTGTAAACCGCAGGTTTCTTTTAATTTTAATGCAGCTTCTTGTGCAGTACCAAAACCAACACCGCGACCAATCACAAATAAATTCGTAGCGGTTTTCAAAACATCTACGGCGTGAGTCCAATCTTTTTCCCATGCTTGTGCGAGCGCAGCGGGTAAATCGAACACCGCTTTTTTCAATTCAGCGTTATCGCTCCATACCGACACTAAATGCAATACTGCACCGAGAGTCGCTAAATAAGATTTGGTGGCCGCCACGCTTTTTTCTGCGCCTGCGTGTAATGAAATTACTATGTCAGCAAGTTGCGCGAGCGGCGAATCTTCTACGTTTACAAATGCGAGCGTTAAAGCGCCAGCGGCTTTGGCTTGAGTGACACTCGCCAATAAATCTGGGCTTTTGCCCGATTGTGAAATGGCGACGTAGAGCATGCCGTTTAATTTTGGTTGCGCGAGATACACCGATGTAATCGACGGCGCTGCAGATGCTGTGACTAATCCCAATTGCGTTTCAAACAAATACTTTGCGTAAGTCGCCGCGTGATCTGAACTACCGCGCGCACAGGTCACAATCGCGCTAGGCGCAAAGGTTTTTAAACGTGCAACAGCCTCTTCAATCCGGCTTTGGTTGAGCACTTGTTGCTCCGCAATAACACGTGCGGCAGACGCCGCTTCTTGAAACATCAATGTTTGTTCAGGTTGCAGGGTGGCGATAAGACTGGCTGGTGAGGACATGGGCTCTCCGCAATGGCTAATGAACTGCTTTTAGTAAAATAGACAACGTTGTCATTGTGGGCTGAGTTGTTGGGCTTGTAAAGCAAAAAGCTAATTTTTCCTAGATGGCTTGGCAATAATGGTTGGAGTTTTTCTCTGCTAGCCCTTTCTGCTAGCCACTGGGCAAGTCGAATCGCGCACAATGAGCTCTGGGTAAAAGCCCTCGCTTTCCACGCTTTTCTCGCCATGTTTCATCACTTCAATCAAGAGTGACGTGGCGCGTTGGGCGATAGTGCGAATGGGCTGCTGAGCAGTGGTCAAATTCGGCCAAGCTTGGCGAGAGAATGGCGAATCCTCAAAGCCGACAATGGATAATTGTTGCGGCACTTCCACGCCTTGAATGCGTGCAGCAAACAGAGTGCCTGCTGCAATTTCATCATTACAAGCGAATACAGCAGTGGGTTTTGTGGGGCCGTTGAGCAATTGGCGAGTGCGCTTAACGCCAGATTCAAACGAGTATTCGCCGCCGACAATGAGTTTTTTATCTATCGCGATTTTGTTGTCTTTAAGCGCGGCTTTGTAACCTTCCATACGTTCAGTGCTGGATTTATGCGCTTCATCGCCGCCTAAAAAAGCAATTGCTTTGTGGCCTAAATCGATGAGGTATTGGGTGATTTTGTAAGCTGCTGTGCGGTCATCAATGAAGACGCAAGGCGAAATAGTATCGGGCGGATTAGCGCCAGAGAGAATCCGCACGTATTTGAGTTTGCGTTTATTGAGCACGCTTAATACTTCTGGCATTTCCGAAACGGGTGGCGTGAGCACTAAACCGCCCACGCGGCTGCGATCAACCATACCGATAATTTCATCAATAATGGTTTTGGATTTGGCCTCGCAGGGGTGGATTACCAGCTCATAACCTTGGCGATGGCACTCACCCAGAATCCCGCGCTGCATATCAATCACGTAGTTGCTGTTGGGGTTATCGTAAATGAAACCAATGGATGATGCTGTGCCGCGCAATAGTCGAGCGGAGAGGTTAGGCTGGTAATTCAGCTCTTTTATCGCCTTCATAACCTTTTCTTGCAAGTCTTGGCCGACGGTTCCTTCTTTATTAACAACGCGCGATACGGTTTTGAAGGAAACACCAGCGAGCTTGGCAACATCTTTAATAGTGGGTTTCATAGAGTTATGTCTTGTGGTAGTAACCTGCAAGAGTATTAAATTGCGCAAGGTAATGTAAAGCAGTTTGCGCTAGGCTAGACTCATGTTAAGTTCGAGCTGTGCTGCTCATAAGCCTGTGTTATTAACGAGTGCGTTCGGTCAGTTCCGCACAATGAGGTGTTCACTATGGTAAATCTAAAAACACTAAGGTTTGGTTTTATATTCAGTTGTTTGGCCATGATTTCCACTGCGAGTGCAGCGCCAAGCTTAGAGCCTTTATGGCTTACTGAAGGCGTGAGTGTACCTGAGTCGGTACTGGTCTATCGCAATGGCAAAGCTAACTTTTTGCTGGTATCGCAAATTGATGGTGAACCTAATACCAAAGATGGCAAAGGCGGCATCGCAAAAATGAGCTTCAAGGGCGAATTAGATGACGTCAATTGGGTTACAGGTTTACATGCGCCCAAGGGCATGGCGCACTTTGATGGCAAGTTATATGTCGCCGATGTTGATGAGCTGGTGGTTATCAATATTAAATCGGCAGAGATAGAGAAGAAAATTACGGTGCCGGGTGCGATCTTTTTAAATGACGTCACCGTGGATTCCAAAGGCACCATTTTTGTGTCAGATATGAAAACGGGGAAAATACATCGCTACGCCAATAATGTGTTGAGTGAGTATGTTGCCAAAATTGAAAATGTTAATGGGCTTAAAGCCATTGGCTCCAACTTAGTTGTGGGTGCTGGCACGCATTTATACTTGATTGATAGCAGTAAAAACCGTTTAGATATTGCCTCGGGTTTTGCGCAGGGAATCGATGGCGTTGAATCTATTAATAAAGGCGATTTTTTATTGTCCTGTTGGGCGGGTCTACTTTATTACGTTCATCTCAGTGGTAAGGTTGAGCTATTGTTAGATAGCCAAAAAGAAGGTGTTAATACTGCTGATATTGGTTTTGATAGCGTGACTCAAACGCTCTATGTTCCTAATTTCCTTAAAAACTCAGTGACCGCTTATAAAGTAGCTATCAATTAAATAAAAAGTGGCTATCAATTAAATAAATGGCAGCTAGTGTCTTCAATGGCAGATGCGTAACTCAAAAGGATATTGGTTTGATTTTTTACAGCTGCTTGGTTTGACGCTAAGCGCTAATGAATACGAAAAGTGCATCCTCGGGTTTTATGTCACGACTCAACAGCGTAGAAAATGGAGAGTAAATCAATTGACATCCGAGGGTGTACGCAAGAGTTTTATACTTGGCAATCGTGCTTGTTGCCGGTGTATGCGATATTTTATTTGGTTGCTATCATTGCTTGCTCTCTCTGCGTTTGCGCAGCCTATGAAGAGTGAGCAACACTCCCCCCGCTTAATTTTTAAACATCTCCTTCCCACCGAAATTGCCGGTTTAGGTTATATCAACGCTATCGCGCAAGATGCCCAGGGGTTTATGTGGTTTGGCGGCGCTAATGGTTTGGCGCGTTACGATGGATACGGCCTTCTTTTTTTTCGTCACGATGACCAAGACCCTAACAGTATAAGCCACAGCTACATCAACCGTATTTGCGTGGCGCGCGATGGCACCCTGTGGGTTGCCACGCGCAGTGGCA
The DNA here is from genome assembly GCA_005801205.1 of Gammaproteobacteria bacterium. Taxonomy (GTDB): domain Bacteria; phylum Pseudomonadota; class Gammaproteobacteria; order Pseudomonadales; family Cellvibrionaceae; genus Cellvibrio. Next base: position 7,064 of record SYDJ01000218.1, on the reverse strand, counting down.
TTAATTTATTTGACCCGCGTCAGCATAGTTTTAAACGTATTACTATTTCAGCTAATGCAAGCACCAACGATGTCTATTCGATACATGAAGATCGCATGGGCCAAATGTGGTTGGGTACGCGAGGCGGCCTGTTTGGTTTTGATCGCAATACGTTTGCCGCTGAAAAAATTGAAAACAATTCATTAAAAAAAACTAACGAAACCAGTCAAGCTGTGTGGTCGGTGGTGGACGATCAAGACGGCAACATCTGGGTTGCTTATCAAGCCTATGGTATTAGTCGTTATGTTCCAGCGACTCGCCAATTTGAACATTTTATGCGCGACCCAAGTCTTCCAAATGCTCATGGCTTTAATGATACGCGCCGCCTGTATGTTGATAGTGACAACAATGTAATGGCGGCTACCTATGGCGACGGTTTGTATCAGTTTGATGCGAACAAGCGCGAGTTTATTAAAATAAATCATGATTCATCCGAGAAGGGCGCAACGGTATGGTCCATGTTGGTAGATCGCAACAGCAATCTCTGGGTGGGCGATGGCAGTCATGTGCACCTGCGCTCCGCGCATAGCGACTATTTTAATCGCTATGCTTACAGCGATATGGATGCAGCAAGCCCTGGTAATTACGTTGTTAATGAAATTTTTGAAGATCGCTCAGGTGATATCTGGCTGGGCTATTTTCCTTCCGGTATTGATAGGGTTGATCTGCAGGCATCGGCATTTAATAACTATGGCTACAGCTCTAACAACGCGAATAGCATTACTGATGGCGGTGTCTCCTCCGTTGCAGAAGATGAGCGCGGCAATCTTTGGGTGGGCACCGGTTATGGGTTGAATTACGTCAACCGAAATACGAATAAGGTGACTCGCTTTAGTCATGATGAACAAAACCCAAAAAGTTTAAGTGGCAGCACTATTTTGTCTATTGCAACATCCAGTAATAACAAACTTTGGCTGGGTATTTTTTCTGGCGGTTTAAATGTACTGAATACAAAAACATTTGAGTTTTCACGCTTCTTGCCTGATCGCAATAATCCGCATAGCTTGCGGGGTCGAGAGGTGTGGTCAGTGATTGAAGATCACCAACAAAAACTCTGGATGGCCACCGAAGAAGGGCTGAATAGTTTTGATAATGAAACGCAAAAGTTTGAATATTTTTTACCTCCGCCCGAATTATTGGATGGCGATAAAGTGCTTTATTCCAAAGTTGTATACGAGGATAAAAAGCATAATTTATGGTTGGGTTCAATTCGGGGCTTGTATTTATTTAATCGTGATAAAAAAATATTCACACGCTACCAACACAATGCATTAGATGTGAATAGTATCAGTGCCGATTTTGTACTAACGATTTATGAAGATAAACGCGGTAACTTATGGATCGGTACTGAAGGCGGTGGCCTCAACTTATTTGATCGCGCCACTCAAAAATTCACGGCCTTTACGACCAAAGATGGCTTGGCCGACAATGTGGTAGGCGGTATTACTGAAGATGAAAAAGGCAACCTCTGGTTAGGCACCCAGAAAGGTATTTCACTGCTTGACTTGCAGAAGCGCACTTTTCGGAATTTTGATAAGCATCATGGTTTAGCCGACAATTTGTATAATCGCAATGCGGCGCTTTTGACTCAGGCAGGCGACGTTTTAATGGGTAGCAGCAAAGGCTTTACGCTGTTTAAATCCAAAGATATAAAAAGTAATACCTATGCGCCGAATATGGTCATCACACATTTACAGCTTGGCAATAAGACGGCTGAAATTAATGGGCTTAACTCACCGCTTAATAAATCTATTGAGTCAACCTCAAGCATTACTCTCACGCATAAAGATGTTGTGTTTACGCTGGAGTTTACGGCGCTTAGTTTTCATCATGTTGAGGATAATCACTATGCCTATAGGCTACTGGGCTTTGAGGATAATTGGAATTTTGTAGGTACAAAACGCTCTGCCACCTACACTAACTTAAATCCTGGCACCTATATATTTGAAGTTAAAGGTGCGAATAACGATGGTGTCTGGAGTCCTTACCCAGCGAGTTTGCAAATAATTATCTTGCCACCTTACTGGCGCACGTGGTGGGCTTATTTAATGTATGGCGTGTTGATCTTAGGGCTGATTTATTGGTTTTTTCATGTGCAGCGATTGAAACTCTCATTTCATTTTGAAAAATTGGAGCAGGAACGCACTGTTGTTAAGCGTTTAACACAGATTGATAAATTGAAAGATGAGTTCTTGGCAAATACGTCCCATGAATTGCGCACGCCGCTCAATGGTATTATTGGTTTGGCAGAATCATTGCGTGATGGTGTCGCCGGCGATGTGTCGCCCCAAATGAAATATCATCTCTCTTTAATTGCGGATAGCGGCAAACGCTTGGCGAGTTTAGTTAATGATATTTTGGATTTCTCACAATTAAAAAATAAAGGCATCACGCTCAATAAAAAATCGATAGATATACGGGTACTGGTGGACGTTGTGTTTACGCTTTCAAAACCCTTGGTTGCCAATAAGGCGGTTATTTTTGCCAATAATATTCCCAAGTATTTAACGTCGGCCTATGCGGATGAAGATCGGGTGATGCAAATACTGCACAACCTGATTGGCAATGCGATCAAGTTTACCGATCGTGGTGTTATTAATGTATCTGCATCTGTGGTAAATGATTTTTTGCAAATTGAAGTGGGCGATACAGGCACTGGAATCCCAGCTGATCGCATAAATGATATTTTTGAAAGCTTTACGCAATTGGAAGGCGGTATTAATCGTGCCCAAGGCGGTGCAGGTTTAGGTTTGTCTGTCACTAAACAATTGATAGAGTTGCATGGTGGAAAGATTTGGGTGGAATCTGTCTTGGGTATAGGCTCAACATTTTATTTTACCTTGCCCACTAGCTATGATTTGCCCGCAACGCTCGATACAAAATATATTTATGCGCAGTCGTCGGTTAAGGCCGAGCCCTATGTTGCCGTTGACGTGGGCGGCAAAAATGAATTGCAGAAAAATACTATATTAATTGTGGATGATGATTTAATTAACCGTAGAGTTATTGCCAATTATTTAGCGGCAGATGGCTACCATATTGTCGAAGCAGATTGCGCCGAGAAAGCCTTTGAGGTAATAGAGCTTGAACGTGTCGATTTAGTGCTAATGGATATTATGATGCCTCGCATTTCTGGCTATGAGGCCTGCAAAGTGTTGCGTGAAAAGTATCCTGCGCATGAGTTGCCTATTATTTTATTAACTGCGCGTAGTCAAATGAATGATTTGGTGATGGGTTTTGAAGCGGGCGCGAATGATTTTATGGTCAAGCCCATCGCCAAAGAAGTCTTAGTGGTTCGTGTGGCTACACATTTACAACTGCATGATGTAATGCGCAATTTGGATAAAAAAGTAGCCGAGCGCACTGCAGAGTTGAACGCCAGTAATGTGGTGTTAAAACAGGCGCAACAAGACTTAGAGGTTGCGTATGAAAAGCTGGAAGAGGCGAGTTTGACCGATCCTCTCACGGGCTTAAATAACCGTCGTTTTTTAAATGAATCTATATTGGCGGACATTGCTATTGTCGAACGCAGTTATAACGACTGGTTGAATAGCCAAATAGGTCACGCCTTGATATTGGCTCCGCCCAACGAGCAAGATTTAATGTTTATGTTGCTTGATATAGATTTATTTAAATCAGTGAACGATACCTATGGTCATGGTGCAGGCGATAAATTACTGGAGCAATTGAGTCAGCTCTTAAAAATGACGCTGCGTGAATCTGATTATTTGGTGCGGTGGGGCGGTGAAGAATTTTTAATTGTGGTGCGCTACTGTAATCGCAGTGAAGTGCCTGAATTAGCCGAGCGGATTCGCCAAAAAGTTGAACAGTTTGAATTTGATCTTGGTAATGGTCAGAAAATCTTTAAAACTTGTTCCATCGGAATGGCGGCCTATCCATTTTATGCCGCTAAGCCGACTGCCATGACATGGGAACAGGTCGTTGATACAGCAGATCGCGCACTTTATTTGGCTAAAAATCACGGGCGCAATGGCTGGGTTAATGTGGTTGCATCCAATAGTTGTGACGATGAGCGAGTGAACCCCGCTGTTAGTGATAGTTTAATTTCATTGGCGGCAGCGGGTGTCATTAACATTGAATCTTCCATAATTATTTAGCAGTGACGCTTTTTTATTCTTTGCGTGTATTAAACGTTGCCAATTGTTCTTGCGATGCTTCTTTTTGATGCTGCTGTTTCCAGGTCTCATAGGGCATGCCATAAATTCGCTCACGGGCATCTTCATACTCGAGTGCGATATGTTGTTCTTGCGCAGCGGCTAGATACCATTTGCTCAGGCAATTGCGGCAAAAACCGGCCATATTCATCAAGTCGATATTTTGCACATCGCTGCGTGTATCTAAATGTGCAATTAGGCGTTTGAGTACTGCTGCTTCAAGTTGAGTTTGCAGCTCCGGGGTCAAATCATCAATTTTCATAAACTTACCTTTGTCGCTAATGTGTACGTTGGTGTCTGCTCGCGATACTTGCGCCACTATAAAATGTATTTTGACTAAAGTCTCTTGTGAGGATTCATTCGTTTTGGTGAAAATTTAGGCGTTGTTGTGGTGCTAAATGTGCTCTTTGACGCCAATAGCATTTGCTAAGTCTTTTGCCTTGAACCTCAAGCGATACAACCTATACTCAAAGCGGACTGGGTGCTAGAAAGATTAGAGAGGGGAGTTTTTGCGTGAATATTATTATTGGGATTGTCGTCATTTTTGGTTGTATGATCACCGGATTTGTCTTGGCCGGTGGCAAGGTAATGGCTTTATTTCAGCCATTAGAAGTCTTAATTATCTGTGGTGCATCGCTAGGCGCAATGATTATTGGTAACCCACTTTCGGTCAGTATTGGGGTGGTTAAATCGGCGGGAGCTCTGATGACTCCCTCAAAATATAAAAAAGCGCTCTACTTGGATTTGTTGACTCTCCTATACGATATTTTCAATAAAACCCGTCGCGAAGGTTTAATGGCGATTGAGGGTGATATTGAGGAGCCTGAAGCTAGCCCCATTTTTTCTAACTATCCTTCAATTCTCAAAGATCATCACGCGGTTGAGTTTATCTGTGATTATTTGCGCATTATGGTTGCGGGCAATATGGCACCCCATGAACTGGAGGCGCTTATTGATCAAGAGTTAGAGGGGCATCATCAAGAACAGGCGCTGGTTCCTGCAGCGATTACAGGTGCGGCAGATGGTCTGCCCGGCTTTGGTATTGTGGCGGCCGTATTGGGGATTGTAATCACCATGGGCAGTCTTGGTGGCCCGCCCGATGTGTTAGGTCACCACGTTGCAGCGGCTTTGGTAGGCACGCTTTTAGGTATTTTGTTCGCCTACGGTTTTATTGGTCCTTTTGGTATGTATCTCAGCCATAAGAATCGCGATGAAGCGCATTTCTATAATTGTATTAAGGCTTGTATGGTCGCCTCCATGAATGGTGTTCCGCCACAAATTGCTGTCGAGTTCGGGCGCAAGGTACTTTATCACAGTGTTCGCCCTAGCTTTAAAGAGCTGGAAGAGCAATATCGAGCTAAAAAATAAGGTTAGCTGAGTATGGAGAAGGGTACCCAATCGATCATTATTATTAAGAAAAAAGGTCATGGGCACGGCCATCACGGCGGTGGCTGGAAGGTGGCCTTGGCCGACTTTATGACGGCGATGATGGCGTTTTTTATGCTTATGTGGCTTTTAGGCAGTACCTCAAAAGAAGAGCAAAAAGCGATTTCAGGCTATTTTAATGATCCTGGTAGTGAGTATGCGATAGGTGAGGGAGGTGCTAGCCCAGGTCTTATTCAGATGGATCAACCTCAGCCTGAGGCGCACTCGGAAGAACCGCAAGACGAGCAAAAGAGCGATCAGGTTAATTCAGAAGAAAATACTCAGCCCCAAACTGCAGAGGAAATTTCTGAAGCCAAGTTGAAAAAAGAACTAGAGCGCGTTGAAAAAGAACAATTGGAAGAATTGCAGGCTCAGGTGCAAGAAGAAATCAATGAAGACCCCATTTTTCAGCAGATGAAAGATCAGATATTAATTGACCTCACAGCACTAGGTTTGCGCATTCAAATTGTGGATAAAGATCAGCGCCCCGGTTTTGATGTGGGCAGCGCACGTATGAAACCCTATATTGAAGATGTGCTTAAATCCTTAGCCCCTTTGTTAGACAAGGTGCAAAACAAAATCAGCGTGACGGGGCATACCGACGCGACCGCCTACGGCGCTGGTGCAACCTATACCAACTGGGAACTATCGGCAGACCGCGCCAATTCAGCGCGTCGCGCCTTGGTACAAGGAGGCTTCCCTGATGGCAAGGTTGCTACAGTGCAAGGTATGGGCTCCGCTGCACCCTTGGTGCCCGATGCACCCGATGCGCCCATCAATCGTCGTATTGCGATTATTGTGTTGAAAAAGGCAGTAGCAGATGCACTTAGTAATGGTGGTACGGGTATTAATTCAAACGATTTACTTAAATCGACTGACATTGCCGAGCCCAAGCCTCATATTATGACCCAAAAAGAAGTCGATGCAGCTATTGACGCTAAGCGCTAATTGACCGCTACTCTGAAGCCCTCACAAGCAAGCCTTGTGAGGGCTTTGTTATTTAGGTGCAGCGCTCACACCAACATCTAAAAGGCTGACTAGGCTATAATCGCTGCCTTTTTATCGTATATCTCCTTTTATAGAACCTTACTTTTGAGCCTTTTGTAGATCACCATGATTAATCTAAAAACCGAACTCGCCAAGCGCCGCACCTTCGCCATTATTTCTCACCCAGATGCCGGTAAAACCACCGTAACTGAAAAGCTATTGCTGTGGGGGAATGCAATTCAATTAGCGGGTTCGGTAAAAGGTAAGCGCGGCCCCCATGCAAAATCAGACTGGATGACCATGGAGCAAGAGCGCGGAATTTCGGTAACCTCATCAGTGATGCAATTTCCCTACAAGGGCCGCGTTGTTAATTTGTTGGATACCCACGGCCACGAAGATTTCTCGGAAGACACCTATCGCACACTCACGGCAGTAGAC
>SYDJ01000217.1 GCA_005801205.1 Gammaproteobacteria bacterium | reverse complement strand
TCGAGCGCCCGTCGAGAATTCGTCGCACGGGTGCGGTGAAAGAGGGCGAAGAAGTTGTCGGTTCGGAAACTCGTGTGAAAGTGGTTAAGAACAAAGTTGCTCCGCCCTTCAAACAAGCTGAGTTCCAAATTCTATACGGTACCGGTATTAACCGTATGGGTGAAGTGGTGGATTATGGCGTTAAGTTGGGCATGATTGATAAAGCGGGTGCTTGGTACAGCTATCAAGGCAATAAAATCGGTCAAGGCAAAAATAACGTTATGAAATATCTGCAAGAGAATCCGGTTATTGCCAAAGAGCTGGAGCAAAAGGTTCGTAAAGAACTGTTGGAGTCTCCAGCGTTGTCGCTGAGTGCCGGTGGTGCTGAATCTGCGGATGAAGTGGAGATGTCTGAATAATGTGCAAGTAACAATTTCTGTGTTAATAGTGCCAGAATTTGTTAACAAATGTGCAAGTGAGTGCTGCCCTGTTGCGCGGTATAGTCAGTCTGAGTATGCTGCGTAGCAGAGTTACCTAATATGAATAAATATTAGGTGTTGGATTTGGATAAGGCAGCCAGAGGTTTGAAATGTTTAACGCAGGTTTTTTAAGTTTGCTAGTGGCCGTGCTGTGTTTAACTAGTTGCGCCACTAAACCTTATGTATCCACCGACTATGAGGCGAGTTATAACTTTGCCGCACTTAAGTCATTTGCCGTGAAAAGCGCAAAGCAAGATACAAAAGAAAATATTCTCATATCCCCCTTCACTCTAAGTCATATTCACAGTTTGGTTAATTCTGAATTAGCCAAGCGCTATCAATCTGTAGGCGAAACTACTACCCCCGATTTTTATGTAACTTATTACGTGGTTATGGAAGAAAAGCTTGATCCTAGAGCTTACGATGATATGTATGCGATGGGGTTTTGGGGCAGGGGCTATCGTTATCCCTCATCAATTTTTTATCGCCCGCCGTTAGGTGGTGGTGTGCGTGTCTACAACCAAGGTAGCTTGATTATTGATATGGTTGATGCCAAAACCCAGCAGCCTATTTGGCGCGGTGTATCTGAAAAACGTTTAAACAAAGGTTTGAGCCCGCAAAAGCAGCGCGAAATACTGACCAGTGCAGTCTTGGAGGTTTTAGCGCAATTTCCTCCGTTAAATTGAAGGGTTATTAATTTTGTTAAAAGTGGCCGCTCAGCGGCCATTTTTTATGGAGTATTGATGAATACTAATGAACCAACCCCTGCCAGTATTCGTATGATGGCCATGAATTTACTGGCTATGCGCGAGCATTCTGCAAAAGAGCTTCGGGTAAAGCTTGCAAGAAAATGTAATCGAGATGAATTGATCTTAGCTGTTGTAGAAAAATTACAGTGTGATGGTTTACAAAGCGATAGCCGTTATGCGGCGGCCTACACCAATATGCGTTTAAGGCAGGGAAAGGGCGCACAGATAATTCGATTAGAGCTAAGAGAAAAAGGTATAAACGATGAGCTTATTAGTGAGTGTTTAATAAACGCTGTGCAGGATACTGATTGGAATTCACTGGCATTAAAAGCCTACCAAAAGAAATTTGGTGATAGTCACACCGTGATGGATCTTAAAGAAAAATCTAAGCGAATTCGCTTTTTAACGGCAAGAGGTTTTTCCGCCACTAATATTCAGTACGTATTCAAATCCCTCATAAAAGCCGACTAAACAGTATGGGTATAGTAACTTTTTAAGGATTGCTTCTTGTCATGTGCGCGCTAGTAAACAAGTGTTAAACTCGGGCCAATGTGACCGCGAGGCGATACTATGAGAGTGTCACTATAGTGAGAACAACGCAGTACATGGTTCGACGCAAGGCGACTACGATGTGTTTTTATTCATCCCTTTTTACCGCTAATTTCTTGAGATTAACTATGTCCCCTTCTGTTGTGGTGCGATTATTAATGTGTTCTTCGTTCTTTTTAGCTGCGCCTAGTTTTGCTCAAAAATCCGATAAGCCTGAAGCCCCCTTGGATGTTATCGTTCAGTCAGTAGCGGCGCGTGATTTGCAAAACAATATTGAAGCCTTGGGTAATTTACGAGCTTATGAATCAACATTAATTACTGCTAAAACAACAAAAACAGTTACCAATATTCATTTTGATGATGGGCAGCGCGTTAATAAAGGCATGGTATTAGTTGAAATGACTAATGCTGAAGAGTCTGCGCTAATGGATGAAGCGCGATTAACGGCTAACGAAGCAAAAAAGCAATTAGAACGTATAGAAGCTTTGGCAAAGACGGGTGCTGTATCGCCTTCTTTACTTGATCAACGTACTCGCGAATACCAAGCAGCGCAGGCGCGCTATTTAGCTGTGCAGGCTCGGCTTAAAGATTTAATTATCATTGCACCGTTTAGTGGTGTAGTTGGGTTGCGCGATATCAGCGTTGGTCGTCTCGTGGCTCCAGGGCAAACCATTACCACCTTGAATGACGACAGCAGAATGAAATTGGATTTCACTGTTCCTTCTATTTATTTGCGTAGCTTACGAATCGGTTTGCCGATAGAAGCGCAGAGTCATGATTTGGGCAATAAAAAATTCAAAGGGAAAATTTTTAGTATTGATAATCAAATTGATGAATCGACACGTTCAATAAAAGTGCGTGCGATTTTAGAAAATGCTGAGCACGAACTTAAACAAGGTTTGCTGATGACGGTGGTTATCAGTGCGGATGTTCGTAAATCTTTAGTGTTGAGTGAAGCTGCATTGGTGCCTATGGGCAGCAATAATTTTGTATTTGTATTGCAACCGAACAAAAATACCCATGTTTCACCTTGGGTTGCCGAGAAGCGTCAAATTCAAATAGGCCAGCGCTATAAAGGTATGGTTGAAGTAGTCAGTGGTTTAAAGGATGGCGATAAAATAGTTACTCACGGCCTACAAAAAATTCATGCAGGCCAACCTTTAAAAATTATGGCTGAGCAATCCAACGATCCTGCGAAACAAACAGAACCATTATCCGAATTGCTGCAACAACAGAAACAACAAGAGGGCAAATAAGCATGATGCTCTCAGATGTTTCAATCAGACGCCCCGTTTTTGCGTCTGTTATTTCGCTGCTATTGCTGGCATTTGGTATTCTCGCATTTGATCGTCTTTCTTTGCGCGAATATCCCAATATAGATCCTCCCATCGTTTCTATTCGCACTACTTATCCCGGCGCTGCAGCCAATATTGTTGAAACCCGTATTACTAAACCACTGGAAGATCGTATTGCTGGCGTAGAGGGTATTCGCTATATCGAGTCCAGTAGTGAAAATGGTGTTTCAAATATTACGGTTACGTTTAATATTGAACACGATATAGAAGCAGCGGCAAACGATATTCGCGATAAGGTTTCCAGTGCGGTCAGTTCTCTACCCATTGAAGCAACTGCACCCGAAGTTCAAAAAATAAACTCTGATGACGAAGTGATTGTGTGGATGAGTTTGGCGGGCGATGGTATGTCGGTGCCAGAACTTTCAGATTATGCCAAACGTTATATTGTGGATAAATTTTCTGCCGTAGAAGGTGTGGCGCGGGTGCGAATTGGTGGTGAGCAGCGCTACGCCATGCGCGTGTGGTTAGATAGAAAAAAACTGGCCGCGCATAATTTAACGGTGAATGATATTGAAAGTTCACTGCGTGCAGAAAACGTAGAGTTGCCCGCAGGTAGTGTTGAGTCTGAAGAGCGACAGTACACGGTGCGTATGGCGCGCACCTATCGCACGCAAGAACAGTTTTCGCAGCTCGTAGTAAAACATGCCGCTGACGGGCATTTAATTCGCCTAGGTGATATCGCAAAAGTTGAGCGAGGTACGGTTGAAGATCGCAATTTGTTTCGCGGCAACGGCGTATCCCAAGTGGGGATTGGTATTGCTAAACAATCTACGGCCAATACCTTGGACGTGGCGCGTGGCGTACAAACTCAGAAAGCCTTATTGAATAAAGGTTTACCTAAAGGCATGAGTATTGAAGATAGTTACAACAGTGCCATTTTTATTGAGCGTGCTATTCATGAGGTTTATATCACGTTAATTTTAGCTGTGTCGCTGGTGGTATTTGTCATCTATATTTTCCTTGGCAGTGTACGCGCCATGATCATTCCGGCGGTTGCTGTTCCAGTTTCTATAGTGGCGACTTTTACTGTACTCGCTGCCATGAATTTTTCCGTTAATATGCTCACCTTACTCGCCTTAGTGTTGGCGATTGGATTGGTGGTGGATGATGCAATTGTGGTATTGGAAAACATCGTTCGTCATATTGAAGAAAAAGGTAAGCCAGTTTTATTAGCAGCTTACGATGGTGTTAAAGAAGTAGGTTTCGCGGTAATTGCGACTACTTTGGTATTGATCTCCATTTTTATTCCTATCGTATTTCTTAAGGGTGATGTAGGGCGATTGTTTTCAGAATTTGCCATTACTATGGCAGCAGCGGTGGGTTTTTCGGCGCTGGTTGCATTAACGCTTTCACCCATGCTTGCCTCAAAATTTCTACGCAAAGAAACAAATAGGAATGCGCTGGTTGAAAAAGTTGATGTAAAAATGCATCAGCTGCGCGATTACTATAAAAAAATTATTGTTAAAAGTCTTAAAAAGAAACCTATCACCATTGCAATTTTTGTTGCCATGTTGGGTGTGTGTTTCGTGTTGGCAGTATTTATTCCTAGTGAATATGCGCCCAAGGAAGATCGCGGCAATTTCATGATTATGATTAATGGCCCAGAGGGAGCAACCTACGATTACATGGAAGAATATATGGCAGAGATTGAAAAGCGTTTGCTGCCCTATGTGGAAACGGGTGAGATTTCTCGCCTAATGGTGCGCGCGCCACGCTCTTTTGGAACTTTTGAAAGCTTTAATGCGGGTATTGCTATAGTCGCATTGAGTGATTGGAGCGAGCGCCGTAATGGTTTTGTGATCATGGATGAAATTAAAGTCAAACTGAGTGACTTGCCCGGTGTGACTGCATCGCCGGTTATGCGTCAGGGGTTTGCGGGTGGTTCGTCAAAGCCGGTGCAATTTGTTATTGGCGGTGGAACCTATGAAGAGCTTGCACAGTGGCGCGATATTTTATTGGCCAAAATTAATGAAAAAAATCCGGGCTTGATGAATCTTGATTGGGACTACAAAGAAACTAAACCGCAAATTGAAGTGCGGGTAGATACTAATCGCGCAGCAGATTTGGGCGTAAGTGTAAGTACCATAGGTCACACGTTGGAAACGCTCTTAGGGTCGCGCCGTGTGACAACCTATATTGAGCAAGGTGAAGAATATGATGTGATGATTCAGGGTGAGCGCGATGAGCAGAGAACGAAAAACAGTTTAGAGAATATGTACGTGCGGTCAGATAGCACGGGCAAATTAATTCCTCTTGCCAGCGTGGTAACGCTCGCTGAAGTGGCAGATGCGAGCCGTTTGAATCGCTACAACCGTGTTCGCTCCTTGACTATTGAGGCGGGCTTATCCAACAAGCTTACGCTCAGTGAATCACTCGATTATCTCAATCAATTAGTAAAAGATAATTTACCCGCGACGGCGACAGTCGATTATCGCGGTATGTCGCGCGATTTTAAAAACGCCAGTGGCTCTATGTTCTTTATGTTTGCCTTGGGAATTTTAATTACCTATTTGGTATTGGCTGCGCAGTTTGAAAGTTATATCCATCCCTTTGTCATTATGTTGACTGTTCCGCTCGCTATTGCGGGTGGTTTATTTGGCTTATGGATTACGGGTAGTACGCTCAACTTGTATTCGCAAATTGGGCTCATAATGCTAATAGGGCTCGCTGCTAAAAACGGTATTTTGATTGTGGAATTTACCAACCAACTGCGTGATCGTGGCGTTGAATTTACGGAGGCATTATTAGAGGCATCATCCGCCCGCTTGCGACCCATAATAATGACCAGCTTAACGGCGGTGGCTGGTGCAATACCCTTGGTGATTTCATCGGGTGCGGGTTCGGAAACTCGCTTTGTGATTGGTGTGGTGGTTATTTCTGGCGTTATAGTGGCCACCTTCTTTACCTTGTTTGTGGTGCCTGTGGCTTATACCTTGCTGGCAAAAAATACAGGTTCGCCGAGTGATGTGAGTAAAAAACTCGAACAAGAAATTGCGCATTTTAATGCAGTAGATGATTAGTGGTTTAGGTGGCCTAGACGTAGAGTTTAGGCAGCACCCAAAATGCTTGTAGAGGTTTAATTATGAATAAGTGCGAGAGACTGCAAATGCACTAAAAATCTAATAGCTGTGTCCGCTATTTTTGTTACAGCCTGCCTTGGCTCTACATGGGTTTTCGTTGTCGAGTCACATGAATAAATGATTGCTTAGTATGCGCTTCGGATTAATGCATTGATTGCATTAATATGATTTCGGCCAGCTGAGCCAGAGTTTGTTAATATTACCCACTCAAGATGTCGCCGTTTATCTATAACGAGTTCTGTTTCAAAACCGTCCCATTGTCCGCTATGACTGTAAGAATTGTCCGTCACTATAAAACCGTAGCCGTAATTTACAAATCCTAACCAGCTGTGTTTACTTGTCATTGTGCTTAAGGTTTGATTGGAAACCAATTTACCCTTACGTAATGCATCGAAAAAATGGGAAAAATCGTCAGTGGAGCTCACTTGTGCCATGCTACCTTTAAGGTAGGTTGTGACGCCGTAGTATGTATACCTGTCCGCATAATTTATCGCATCGCCATGTTTTATGTCTTGGTATTCATCATTTATATAAGAGCCATTCATATTCGCAGGTTCAAATACGTAGCGTGCCATATATTCAGAAAATCTGAGGCCGGTTTTTCGTTCAATAATCGTAGCGAGCAGCATATAGCCTGTATTGCTGTAATCGCCTTTTGTACCTGGTGGGAATTCAAGCGCGGGGTGGTTGCTGAGATAAGCGATTAAGCCATCCATGGTTAAATTGTTAATGATGGAAGAATTCCACGAATCATTAAAAATGTCATTAATACCTGATTGATGTGAAAGCAAGTTGTCGATTGTAATGGCTTTCCATGTTGGCGATAATTCAGGAATATAATCAAGAACTGAGTCTGATAGCGTTAACTCTCCCTTCTCGATCAATTGCATAATGGCGATGGCTGTAAATGGTTTGCTTACCGAGGCTAACCGAAAACCTGTTTTGTGAGAAATGGTGGTGCCTGAATTAAAGTTTGCCATTCCTTTACTTGCTCTATAAATTTCCTCTCCATCTTTTAACACTAAAATACTGATTCCAGGGCTATTGTCATTTTGGTGTGCATTTAAGTATTGGTTAATTTGCTGAGGAAGAGTGCTTGGCACCGCTGGTGTGCTTATCGTTGAGCTACTGGTTACTGAGTTACTATTGTTTGTAACTGAGCTTTCCTTATTGCTTTCATCACTTCCACAGCTTGTTAACATAACAATCGAAAGTACGAGAGCTATAAGACTGGTAGATGTTGTGAGAAATTTCATGACTACTTCCTTTAATAGTTCTATCAATTATAGCCAGATTATTTTACACGAAGACTGGGTTTCAGCTTCGTGCAACCTTGAGATTAGTTTTTATATAATCCAATAATCTCAGTTTTGGTAATAATCTCACTGGCGTAAGCTTGTTCAAATTCACTTCTCTCCCAAGGTCTGCCGGTATTTATCACGAGAGTTTCCTTGTTGAGGGCGTAGAGAGAAAAGTGATAGTGATGAATACCTGTGGCTTGTGGTGGGCATGGGCCAGCATATTTAGGCACTTCATTATCGTTTGCTCCTTCTACGCTGCCTAGAGGCATAGTGCGCAGTGTTGCGTTTTCAGAAATTTCGCGCACAGATGCTGGAATATTAAAGACATTCCAATGCACATAGGGAGATCCAACAATAGCGATGGCATCCATATCTTCCATAATAAGCGCAAAGCTTTTGATGTCTTTTGATGTGATCTCCCACATTAATTGAGGGCTAATCTGTGAGCTAAAGCAGGAGTATTTGATGGGCATATAGTCATCAGATACAAAGCTGGTTGATGTTAGTGTAAAGGGTATAGAACTGTTCGCTTGGCTGGAGGAACTGTCACTACTTGATGAGCTCTTTGAGGACGATGAGCTAGAACTACTACTGGACAGCCTAGAGCTACTGGATGAAGAAACGGCTAGACTACTTTTTGAACTTGACGTGACAGAAGAGTTTGGATCGGTTGAAGGGGGTTTATTGCTGTTGCCGCCGCCCCCACAACCGGTTAATACAAGGGCGATAAAAAATGGGGTAAATAGCTTTAGCTTTTGCATAATCCGAACCTTTGTTGTTTTCTACAGGAGTGCTAGAAATTAGAGGTTTCAGATGTTGAATGAGTCACTTTTGATAAAAAATGACTCACAATTCTCGGTTAAAAGGTTTTGAAATCAGCTTTTGGAGGGTTTTTCCTCAATTAAACAGATGTTAATAACTGTTTATCAATCTGTTCTCTATATTGATTTGGGGTAACACCAAGGCTGTCTTTAAATGTGCGATAGAAAGAATTTTTGTTATTAAAACCTGCATCAAAAGCAATATCCAAAATTCGCAGCTGACATTCTGGGTTCTGGAGTAAATTACAGGCAAACTGCAATCTATAGTCATTTATAAATTCGTAAAAGCTCACACCTAAATGAACATTGAGAAGTTCAGATAACTGATGAACGCTAATTCCAAGGGTCTGAGCTAATTCTGGTAGGGATAAATCATTTTGCCGATAGAGTTGTTTGTCTTGCATAAGTGTTGTTAATGCTTGTGTTAGCGTTTGTGCAAGCGTTATATCCAATTCTAAATAACGAGCTTTTTGGCTATTGGGCTCTTGCCCGCTGAGATCTAATACGGGTTGCTCGGGTTTTGAGTCTTTTGTATCCGATGTGTCTGGTGTGTGCTCATGATTTTTCTGAGCTGCTGCTCGAAAAAAGAATTCAGGGCGATAGACACTGAGAACCCCTATGGTCAGAACATAAACAGAGAATGTAGGGAAAGCACCGTAATTAAGAAGGTTGTAGGTTTTCAAAACTCCGAGTGCGACCAACGACATCACCACAAAGTCTATAGCCACAAGCAACATCAAGCCGCCAACTACATAAACCAGCCAGTAATAGGCTGTGTTTTGAAAGCTCTGCCACACATTCGCTATGTAGAGCTTTTTCTTCGTCATAATCACAAGTGCAGTGAGCAGATAGATAAGCATGTGGCTCATGCCAATAAATATGACGGTCATCCAGTATTGTGGAAATAATATCAGCGTGATGAGTGAAGATAACCACGGAATAAAATGAATCAATATTCTGGGTAGTTTTACTTCATTGCGTAATAGTACTGATAAAAATACCCAAATGAAGGGGCCTTTTAAAAACAGGAAGGTGGATGCCACCAAAGATAACAGGAGTACGCCGCCCGGAATAATGTGTGAAGCGTAAAGATCGATTTGTGGTGTGGTGAGCGCAAATAAAAACGCAGCAAACCAAAGGCTCAGCCTTGGCAAACTGCGCTTATCTAATAGCAGTAGAAGCGCTGTCCATAGCGTTATAATAATGGTGGAGAGAATAAAAATTTTAAAAATTTCTAGCATAAAATAGTATTCTTCCACTTAACCTATGATGCTGACAGATAATCTACAGCTAACATTACATCTTAATCCGCGCTTTCAAAAACTCTACAATCTCTGCTGCAGGGACTTCTTGTTTCTCTGCATCGCGACGGCCTTTGTATTCGATATTGCCCGCTTCCAAACCACGATCGCCGATAACGATGCGGTGTGGAATTCCCATTAAATCTGTATTGGCGAGTTGCACACCTAAGCGCGCTTTTTCATCGTCCATCAAGAGTACATCAATGCCAGCGGCTTGTAGTTCCGCGTAAATTGCCTCGGCTATATCGGCAACAGCGGCAGATTTGTTCATATTGATGGGCACAATTGCAACATGGAATGGGGCAATTGAGTCGGTCCAAATTATACCGTTCTCATCAAAATTTTGTTCGATGGCGGCGGCAACAACGCGGGTAACACCAATGCCGTAGCAACCCATGATCATGGTTTGCTCTTTGCCGTTTTCATCCAATACGCGCGCTTTCAATGCTTCAGAATATTTGGTGCCGAGTTGGAAAATATGGCCCACTTCAATACCGCGTTTAATATCGAGCGTTCCTTTACCGCAAGGGCTTGGGTCGCCAGCCACTATGTTACGTATGTCGGCCACCAGTGGTGCGTTTACATCGCGCTCCCAGTTTACGCCAGTTAAGTGGTAGCCATCTTTGTTGGCACCGCAAACAAAGTCAGCAGCGTGTGCAGCGGCGTGATCGACAATCACAGGAATCGTCAGGCCAACAGGTCCAATAGAACCAACACTTACGCCCAACTCTTCTTTAATGCGTGCTTCAGGCGCGAAGGTAAGTGGCGATGCTACGCCAGTCAGTTTTTCGGCTTTAATATCGTTAAGTTCGTGATCGCCGCGAACGACCAAGGCAACCAATGGTTGAGTTTTATCTTCTCGAACTTCGCCCAAAACGATTAAGGTTTTGAGCGTTTGCGCAGGTGCTAGTTTTAAGAATGCGCAAACTTCTTCAATGGTGTGCGCACCCGGTGTGGCAACTTCTTGCATTAAATGCTGTGGCGCAAGGCGCGGTGTGGTTGGTGGCAATGCTTCGGCTTTTTCAATATTAGCGGCGTAATCACTGCCGTTACTGAAGGCGATGGCATCTTCACCGCTGGCGGCCAATACGTGGAATTCGTGGGAGAAAGCGCCGCCGATTGAACCTGTGTCGGCTAATACGGGGCGGAACTCTAAGCCTAAGCGCGTAAAAATATTGCAGTAGGTTTGGTGCATTACATCGTAAGTTTCTTGCAGCGACTCGGTCGTGTTATGAAAGGAATAGGCATCTTTCATAATATACTCGCGTGAACGCATTACG
>SYDJ01000216.1 GCA_005801205.1 Gammaproteobacteria bacterium | reverse complement strand
GGTACTCGCGATATCGCTGATGCAATCACTGCTGCTGGTGTTTCTGTTGCGAAATCTGAAGTACGTTTGCCACAAGGCGTATTGCGTGAAACTGGCGCTTACGAAATCGACGTGCAATTGCACGCTGAAGTGGTTCAGGCTGTTAAATTGAACGTAATCGCTGAGTAATTAGCGCGTCTCAATTAATAGTTTTTGCGGGTCAGTGTTACTGACAAGCAAGCTAAAATCGGGCACTATCGACAACCTCGCGGTTGCAGCTAGTGCCCGTTTTTTTTGCCCCAATAAAAACCAGTTTCTCTTGATAAAGAAGCCTTTATAAGTAGCCTCTATGTCCGATACCACATTTGAGCCTTCAAGTTTTGAAGGAAGACTCGCAAGCCAAATAGCCGAAAAGCTGCCGCACTCTGTTGAAGCTGAACAATCGGTGTTGGGTGGCTTGATGCTGGAAAATAATCGCTTGGATGCGGTACTCGAAGTGGTGGGTGAAACCGATTTTTTTCGCGAAGATCATCGCCTAATTCTACGTATGATGATCAAGCTGCAAGAAGCCAGTGAACCGCTAGACGTTATTACGCTTTCAGAAGAACTTCATAAGCACGATGAATTAGAGCGCGTCGGCGGTTTGGGCTACCTGGTCGAAATGGCCAACAATACGCCCAGCGCGGCCAACATAGTCGCCTACGCCAAGATTGTGCGCGAGCGTTCAACCTTACGTCAGTTGATTGCCGCCACCTCAGAAATCAGCAAATCCAGTTTTAATCCTGCGGGCTTGGATTCCGACGACCTGCTGCAAATTGCCGAAAAGCGTATTGCGGATATCGCAGAAGATCGCCCGAAAGAGGGTGGTTTAGTCGGCGTAAACGACCTTTTAAAATCTACTGTTCAGCGCATCGATGAACTCTTTCGTTCTGGGAGTGATATCACCGGTGTGCCCTCTGGTATTACGGATTTAGATACCCGCACTTCGGGCTGGCAGCCCGGTGAGCTTATTATTTTGGCGGCGCGCCCCTCTATGGGTAAAACCGCGCTTGCGCTCAACTTTGTGGAAGGCGCACTTTTTAGCCAGCCAAAACCTGTGCTCGTATTCAGTATGGAGATGCCCTCCAACGCGCTGATCATGCGGATGATGTCGTCCCTCGGCCGCATCGACCAAGGCAAAATGCGTAACGGCAAACTCACCGAAGAAGATTGGCCAAAGTTGTCGTCTGCCGTGCAAAAAATGAAAGATAAACTCCTGTTTATCGACGATACCGGTGGCCTTAACCCGCAAGAAATGCGCGCCCGAATTCGCCGCATCGCCCGCGAACACGGCAACCCCGGCATGATCATGGTGGATTACCTGCAATTGATGACTGTAGCTGGTGGTGGTGAAGGTCGTACCCAAGAAATCTCGGAAATTTCGCGCTCGCTAAAAGGCATAGCGAAAGAATTTGAATGCCCGATGATTGCGCTCTCGCAGCTAAACCGTGGCGTAGAACAGCGCCCCAACAAACGCCCCATGAACTCAGACTTGCGTGAATCGGGTGCCATCGAGCAGGACGCCGACGTGATCTTGTTTATCTACCGCGACGAATACTACAACGAAGACAGCCCCGAAAAAGGCATCGCCGAATTGATTATTGGCAAACAGCGTAATGGCGAAATCGGTACTTGCCGTGCGGCGTTTATCGGTAAGTACACACGCTTTGATAACTTAGCACCGGAGTACTTTCAGAATGATGGGTACTAAGGCTTAGTTAATTTTTTACTGTGAGAAAGTTTGTTGTGAATATATCCAGCGATAAAAAACTCCTTGTGCGTGAAGAAAAACAATTAAATGATTGGCTTTGTTCGAGCGCTCAGGCTGAGGGCACGCTCAATCTCATGGAGCTGAAAGGGTATTTGTTTGGAATTTGTACCACGCCGCACATGCTCCCCCCTCAGCTTTGGCTAGCCACTATTTTCGGTGATGAGCTGTTAGAATTTGAGGGCGAACAGCTTAGTAACAATCTTCCCCTGATCTTCCAACTTTATAACTACATTCATCGCCAATTAGGTGATGGCAAGTTTAAAGTTCCTTTTAGGCCCGTGTTAAATGCCGATAACCTGAGTGATAACTTTACGCGTGGTAATCCGCTGCGCGATTGGAGTTATGGTTTTGATGTGGCCTTGCAGCTCACTATGGGTTTTTGGGATCAGGTTCCGTTGGATGAAGCCGATGATGATTTTATTAACATGTGCTGGCTCAGTTTGACCTTTTTTGCCGATGAAGAGCACACCCGCAGCCAGTTTAAAAAAGACGTTAAAACTAACAAAAAATTTGCCGAAATGGCGGCATCATTCTGTGTGGATCTTCCCGATATCGCCAAAGCCTATGCTGAGCTCTGTAGTGATCTCTATACAGAAAGCCTAGATGACGAAGATTTTGATCTTGAACCTGACGACGAGCAATTGAGTTTATTTGGGGATGGCGAGTTAAGCCCCAGTGAAGACCTAATGCTACAAGCGCAGATAGCGCCTAGCCGACAAGAAGCTGCACACTTAGCCAAACAAGCCTTGGCGTTAGATCCTAATAACGTGGAAATCTACTCATTCTTGGCGAGTTGCAGTCCCAACAGTAAAGACGCAATTCGCTGGTTAGAGCAAGCTGTCGCGTGTGGCGAAAAAGTTTTAGGCGAATCATTTTTTCATGAAAATACAGGTCATTTTTGGTTGATTCGCGAGACTCGGCCCTATATGGAAGTGTTGTGTGAATTGGCCGATGCCTATTTTGAGACTAGCCAATTTGCGCGTGCGATTGAATGCTATGAAAAAGGCTTGGTGCTTAACCCTAATGACAACCAAGGTTTACGGCATATTTTGATTGGTGTGTACATTCGCACGCATGAGTTGGAAAAAGCTGATGCCTTGCTACATGCCTACGAAGACGACTTATCCGCCTTTATGCTTTTTAGCAAACTGCTTATGCGGTATATACAAGAAGGCGATTCGCCTAGCGCACGTGCGCTTAAGGCAGATGCAAAAGACTACAACAAACATGTGCCAGCCTATTTGAGCGGCAAACATAAAATACCCTCCAACTTGCCCGAGTACTTTGGTATTGGCGATAAGCATGAAGCCATTATTTACGCCCACAGCCATCGCTATGTGTGGCGCAACACTATGGGTGCTATAGGTTGGTTGAATAAATAAAGCGCTATGTTGGAGTTGTTATTTTTGAGTATTAAACCTATTCTTACCTTGTCGTGATCGATAATTAGGTTGTAAGAAATGGCTACCGCTACCCTCTCCAGTAAATACCAAATCTCAATCCCGCTCAGTGTGCGTGAAGAACAGCATTGGAAGAGTGGCCAAGAGTTTGTGTTCATTCCTAAAGGAAAAGGCGTGCTCATTATGCCGGTGCCTGAATTTTCTGAGCTGGCCGGTATTGCCAAAGGAGCCAATACGGACAGTTATCGTGATCGAGAGGATCGCTATTGATGGCTTGTGTAGTAGATACCTCGGTGTGGATTGAGTGGTTAACAGGCAGTACTTTGGTTCCGCAGCTCACACCTTTATTCCCTGTGCAAGACGATTGCATTGTTCCCACCATCGTCCAGTTAGAGCTATCAAAATGGTTAATGCGTGAGTTGGGCGAAGAGCAGACGGATAGGGTTATTGCCTACACGCAAACTTGTCGAATTGCGGTGCTGGATACCGAGACTGCGCTTCTTGCGGCTGACCTACACCGAGCCCATAAACTCGCCACCGCTGATGCGATAGTTTACGCCAGTGCTTTAAGAGCGGGTGCGCACTTACTGACGTGCGACGCTCACTTCAAAAATCTGCCCCGGGTAGATTACCTTGCTAAATGATCCCTGCTTCAATCTCATTTTCTTGAGAGTAGATTAAAATTTAACCGCATAAATGTACTTCATCAACTTGAACGTGTATCATCCGCGCCCGTTTTCATGCTCCGCTGCCCATTTTTAAACAGGTCTACTGCATGCAGGTTTTTCATCACATCCAAACTCTTCGTGAGGCGCTGGCTGCTGAGCGCAAAGCCGGTAAACGCATAGGTTTTGTACCTACCATGGGCAACTTGCACGACGCACACATAGAGCTGGTGAAAATAGCCCAGCGCAATTGCGATGTGGTGGTCACCAGTATTTTCGTGAACCCGCTGCAGTTTGGTTTGAATGAAGATTGGGATAAATATCCGCGCACCTTGGCGGCAGACTCTGCCAAACTGGAAGCCGCTGGTTGCGATTATTTGTTCTGCCCCAATGATAAAGAAATCTACCCCAACGGCATGGCCGAGCAGACCCGTGTGATAGTGCCGACCATGACCGATGTACTCTGTGGCGCAAGTCGCCCTGGCCATTTTGAAGGCGTGACTACCGTAGTAACCAAGTTATTCAATATCGTCCAGCCGGATGAAGCTGTCTTCGGTATTAAAGACTTCCAACAGTTGGCCGTTATTCGCCGCATGGTGGAAGACTTGTGCATCCCCATTAAGATTGTGGCCGGTGAGATTGTGCGCGAAGCCGACGGCTTGGCTATGAGCTCCCGCAATGGTTTTATCACTGCCGATGAGCGCCCGCGCGTGGCGCAGTTGAATCGCAGTTTGAATTGGATCAAGCAAGAAATTGTTCAAGGTCGCCGTGATTTTAACGGTTTGATTGAGGCAGCGAAGGAACAAATTATGGAGGCCGGATTTAAAGTGGATTATGTGAATATCTGCAATAGCCGCACGCTCGAGATGGCAGCGCACGACGATACGGAAATCACCATACTAGGTGCTATGTATACACAGGGCGCGCGCTTGATAGATAATGTTTCAGTGGTATTGGGTTAATCATCGGAGGTTGTGCTATGCGTGTTGAAGACATTGAGCAGGGCATTCTTGGTTTGCCACAAGATCAGCTAAAACAGTTTCGCGCATGGTATGAAAAATTTGATGCCAATAAGTGGGATGAGCAAATCGAGCAGGATGCAAAAGACGGAAAGCTAGATGCTATTGCTGATTCGGCATTGGCAGAATACAAGTCAGGGAGTGCGAGAAGGTTGTGATTCATTTTGCTAGCGAATCTTTCTGGAATGCGTATGACGCATTGCCATTAGCGGTGCAAAAGTTGGCGGATAAGCAATACGAGTTATTGAAAGAAAACCCTCAATATCCGTATTGCATTTGAAAAAAGTTGGGCGCTATTGGTCGGTTCGAGTAGGTATCTACTACCGAGCATTGGCGATAGAAGTAGATGAAGGACTACTTTGGTTTTGGATAGGAAGTCACGCTGATTATGATCGGCTGATTTTAAAATCTTAAAGCCAACTTATTATTTTTAGTGTTAGTTCTTTCCGCTTCTGGAGGTTACTTATGTTAACTCATATGCTTAAAGCAAAATTACACATGGCCAAGGTGACCCAAGCGGAGCTTTGGTATGACGGTTCCTGCGCGATTGATGCCGACTTGGTGAAGTTGGCGGGTATGCGCGAATTCGAACAGATTGATATCTATAACGTGAGCAATGGCGAGCGTTTCCACACCTATATCATCCTCGCAGAAGCGGGTTCTGGCACTTTCTCTATGAATGGTGCAGCTGCGCGTAAGGTGTCGGTTGGCGACCGCGTGATTATTGCGACCTACGGTTATTTCAATGATGCAGAGCTGGCAGAGCACAGGCCAACCTTGGTTTACCTCAATGAAGACAACACCGTCAATCGCACCTCAGACAGCATTCCTACGCAAAATCAGGATACGCAACCGCTTAAACGTTAAGTTGTCAGGTAAATATAGGCCGCATTTGCGGCTTTTTTGTTTTTACAGTATTTACAAAATCAGTGCCTACAAAAAATACCCTATCTGTTGTTAGTGCGTTAAGATCCTCGTGCTTATGGCGCTTAAACTCATATGCGCATACTTATTTTCTTTGGCTCATAGGTGGTTATCATCAAATTCCTCGCGCTCAGTTCTTGTGTGTTTAGTTTTATTTGCTGTGTACCCTTATTCGTTCACGCTGAAGACGCGGCGGTATTGGATGAAGTTCAAATCCTGGCCTATAAAAATCCCCAAAAGCTTGAGGATACCCCCGTTTCCATTAGCGCTATCAGCGGCGATAAATTGGCAGATAGCGGCATTTTGGATGCTCAAGATCTCGTCGGTTACACGCCTAACTTCACCATGACGCAGACCGGTGTCGGCACGCTTCTTAGCATTCGCGGAATGAGTTCAGATGTAAACCAAGGCTATGAGCAATCGGTAGGGTTGTTTGTAGATGGCATTCATCTCGGACGCCCACGATTAGCGCGCGCGCCATTTTTGGATGTTGAGCGCATTGAAGTACTGCGTGGCTCACAGGGTGTTTTATTGGGTAAAAACACCACCGCAGGTGCTATTAACGTTATTAATGCAAGGCCAAGTCAGGTATACGAAGGCAATTTGACCGCTCTCTATGAGCCTGAGTACGGTGAGAAGGATATACGCCTCATGGTCTCTGGC
This sequence comes from Gammaproteobacteria bacterium, assembly GCA_005801205.1. Classification (GTDB taxonomy): domain Bacteria; phylum Pseudomonadota; class Gammaproteobacteria; order Pseudomonadales; family Cellvibrionaceae; genus Cellvibrio. Next base: position 8,930 of record SYDJ01000216.1, on the reverse strand, counting down.
CCTCTGAATGACACCTTAACGGGCCGCGTGGCTGTTATGGATAAAACCTATGATGGCTTTATTAAAAACACGACCTTAAACCGCCTTGAAGCGGCAGAGGATGCCGAGCTAGCGCGTGTAACACTGCAATGGAAACCAACCGACGCGTGGGATTTCACCTTAAAGCTTGAAGATGGCAGCTTTAATGATGTGGGACGGAATGTAGAAGTGGTTAATCCGGTGAGTAATACCCCCAACAACCCTAACCCTTACGCCACTGCCGTGTCTTTTTTAACGGCGGGCACCTACCATTTGGATACAACAGAAGATGGCCAGAGCCAATCCAACGGTGACTTCACCACTACTGATACGCAGAATATAACACTCAATGTGGAGCATCGGCTGGGCGACTTTAGGTTTACTTCGGCTACCGCCTACATAGCCTATGATGCCGATAGCCTGTGCGATTGCGATCTAACGGGCATGCCCAACATGAATCTTGGTTTAGAGGAAGGCTACCAGCGTTTTAGCCAAGAATTCCACATAGCATCGGCTGAAAACCAAACCCTACGTTGGCTTGCGGGTGGCTTATACCAAAGCAGCTCGTTCGATGTAAGTTATAAAGCGAGTGTGCCCAGCAACAGCATGGTTATTGGCAAAGTGATATCGCCTTGGTTGCTGGGTGCTGCAAGCCATCGCGACTTTACCCAACACGGCGATCTTTATGCCGTGTTTGCGCAAGGTACATGGAATATTAGCAAGGCAAGTCGTCTTATTGTGGGTGGCCGTTACACCCAAGAAGATAAGGATGCAAATCGCCATCTTTATCACCTCACTCCTAGGGGTGAGGTACTGCCTCTCGGCACACCTGAGGATCTTTACAATCAGCTGTGGTCAATCGTGCGGATTGACCCCCACAATAAAATTTCAGGGCAGCGTAAAGAGGCTGATTTCACCCCGAATATCGTCCTGCAACATAATCTCAACACAACCGATATGCTCTACGTCAGTTACACCACGGGTGTTAAATCGGGCGGGTTTGACGCTATATCCAATGCTATCCCCAATACACTGGGTGGCGTTATCCCTGCCCTTGAAGGCACATGGGAGTTCAAGCCTGAGCACGTTAAAACCAGCGAGCTTGGTGGTAAATTCGCGTTCGCCAATAACCGCATAGAAACCAATATCGCCTTGTTCCGTTCGGTATTACGCGATATGCAGGCCAGCCAAACCGATAACGGCTTAAGCGCAAATGTAACCAATGTGGGCACCGCCGTGGCGCAGGGAGTAGAGTTGGATGGGCGATGGGCAATAACACCTACGCTCATTATGCGTGGCGGTGCAGCCTATCTTGATTTCAACTACACGCACTTCCCCGATGGCCAATGTTACTTTGGTCAAGCGGATAATCTAAATCCTGTGGGTGATGGCATTTGCGATATTACCGGCAAAACCCGTGAGTTCGCGCCAAACGTGCAGGGCAATCTAGGGTGGGATTACAGCCGCTCTTTGCTTAACAACCTACAGCTCACCACCACGCTCGATGTGCTTTACAGCGCAAGCTACCTCACCACACAAACACTCGACCCCCGAATGAAGCAGCCTGCCTACACTAAATTGAATGGACGTATAGCATTAGCCGGTAGCCATAACCGTTGGGCGTTAGCACTAATAGGTAAAAACCTAACCGATAGGCGCATAGTGACTTATGCGGGCAACCTGCCGTTGGCCAGTACGTTTACGCAAGGCACGGGTTCCGGTTATTACGCGTATTATGAACCTCCACGCAGTATTGCACTGCAGGGCAGTATTAGGTTCTAAGCATAAAATAAGGGAGTAGGTGGCCATGATTAAAATCAACGATGCAAGCCAAGACGAGCTGATTGGTAAGATTTATGATTCCGCTACCAACCCCGGTGACTGGCTAGACTTAGTTGACGCTATTACCCGCTTTACTCAGCCACAAATAACCGCAGAGGGCTTTGAAGTGCACCCACCAGCAGAGCGGGTGCAAACCTTGGTATCTCACTTAGAGCGCGCTTCACGCAACAATGAATACATACATGCGCTAGAAGACCAAAAGCAAACACTCAACAGTATTTACAACAACATGCCGTGGCCGGTACTCATGTTAGATGTGGATATGCGGGTGATAGATGCCAACCGAGCGGCGCAAGAGTTTCTCACGGCGGCAGCGCCTATCACTCTAGCGCCCAATGGTTCGCTGCACTTTCAGGATAAGGCATTGAAGTTAGATTTAGCGCGTGTATTAAGCATGGAAGCAGGGCGCGATACGCAAATGCTCAGCTCCCCCGCCGGGAAGTTATCTTTACTCTGTACTCCCTTGGCAAAATCCGATGCGATGGGTGCCATCTCAACCTTACGAGCCATCGTGTGGATCATCTCCAACGACAACAAAGTCGTACCATCGCCCGATGTTATTCAATCGGTATTTGGTTTAACCCTCGCCGAAGCACGTTTACTGCACTTGTTGTGTAAAGAAGGCAGCCTCAATGAGTGCGCAAACGGCTTGCAAGTGAGTATTCACACGGTGCGTTCGCAGCTCAAATCCATTATGGCGAAAACCAATGTGTCCTCACAGGTAGAATTGGTAAGCCAAACCATGGGGCACGCCTTTTTACAGGCGGCCAATCAACAGCTGGCTGTGCCGGAAGAATCAAAAGAGCAGCGCGTCATACTGCCAGATGGCCGAGTATTGAGCTGGTTTGAATATGGCAGTTCAAAGGGGCGGCCAATAATTGTACTTGGGGCGTTGAGTGGTGGGGCCCCCTATCACCCACCGCACCATGCGTGGTATTGCGCCAACAACTTACGCATTATTAACATCGTTCGGCCTGGTTACGGTACATCCACCTATAAACCCAATATGCAATTTGCGGGTTTCACGCAAGATATTGTGTTCTTGTGTAGCCATTTGAATCTGCATAAGCCGGTAATGGCGGCTAACTGTGTAGGCGGCACCTACGCCATGTGCGCCGCCGCAACTGAAACGCAATTGTTTGAGCGCTTAGGTGTGTTAGGTTCAATGGTGCCGCTGGAGCATTGGGAGCTAGATAAGCTTGACAGTATGCACACATTATTTTTGCGCATTCATCGCGCCAGCCCCTATTTATTTGCCATGTTTATGCGGCTTGCTCAACGCGGTATGCGGCGCGCGCCCGAAAAGAGTTACGACAATATGGTGAAAGCGTTTGGCGGGAGCGATGGCATTGTGCTGCGCGACCCTATCCGTCGTGCGCGTTTTATTAAAAGCATGACTGAAACCCTCTATCAGGGTAACGAAATTGTGATAAATGAATATCAGTGGCTGCAGGATGATTGGGGCGTGGACTTGACCAAAATTGCCATCCCTACATTAATGTGGCATGGCGAAGATGACCCAACCGTCTCTATTAATAGCGCCCGCGCCACGGCTGCAGTTATTCCGAATGCGGTCTTTAAAAGCTTGCCTGGGCACGGAAAGTTTTTAGTGCATAGTGTCTGGGAAGAGTTTTTAACCGCGTTGCTAGAATTATAAGGAAACCGCTAGCCATTTCTGACGGCGCATTACGCCCTTTCTTTAAATTATGAAAGTCTTGAATATCATTAAGCTCAACCTGTTTGGCTTGTTGAGCTGTGTAACCCTGCGTTTTTGGTTTACCAATTCATTTGCCCGCTGCTAGGGAGCATGTATGCATCTACCATTGAGCATCATGAACCTTCAATTTGTTATGGCTGTAGCTACTTAGAGCGACCTAAGGCTATCGCCATTTATGAGCGTGAATTGTTTTTACAGGCTGGTTAATTACGCCCCTTTGAAGGCATAAACATTCCCCCCTTTATGTGCACCGCATACCCCATATGGGTGATGCGCTCTATGTCTTTTGCTGTATGATTACCGCGCTAATCCGTAACACTGTTTGCACATTGTGCTTAATTCTTACTATTTTCAGAGCAAGGGAAATCATGAAGCCAGTATTTAAAACAAAACCATTATTTATTGCGAGTGCATTAGTCTCGTTGATACTCACCCTTTCTGCTTGCGGTGGTGGCGGTTCATCGGGTTCAACGCCTTCAGTAACGCCAGCCAGCAGCGCGCCGGCGTCAAGTAGTCCTAGTAGTTCAAGCAGTTCAGTCGTTTCCAGCAGTTCCAGCAGTGTTGTTGTCAGCAAAAATTACACCGTAAGTGTGAATGTGCCTGCGAGCTTTCTAGGTGCCGACAGTACCAACAGTGAAACAAATGTTGCCTTAACAGCCAGTAATCTTGCGTTGGTTTCTGTGAGTTTATCGGGCGTGGTGGTAGAGCGCTACAACATTAAAAGTAGCGATATTACCAAAAAAGAAGATGGCAACTGGAATATCAAAGCCGCTGTTGACCCACGGTTAGACACCGTTATTGTTGCGGATGTGGGCGGAGCAGAAGGCGTTAAGAAAAAATTATCGAATCCGTCGCTTGCGACAGTGACGCAGCAAAAAATTACAGACCTAACCGTGATTGATAACATCAATCAAGACGGCTTGGTTTTTGCGCCCTTAACCAGTGATACGGTAGATATTGATATTGGCTCTACATCGGCCTACAAAAATTTTATACAAGAATTGGGTGGTTCAGGCACCTTTCAAAGTCAGGGTATAGACCCTAAGTCTGTTGCACAAATCGCCGCCGTAGAAAACCTTGTTAATAACGTGCAGGAAAAACTGGCCGATCAAGATTTCACAGGTAAAACCAGTGTGCTTGCGGCTTTAACAGCGGTTCAAGATTGGATAAAAACAATCGTGGCGCAAGAGGCGCTAAACGTGAAGACTCCTGCTACAGGCAACATGGTTACGCTATTTCGCGACGAAGGTGGTTTGCATTGGTTTGATACGGACACATATGACGCGACCGGGAAAGAGGCCATTATTCATGGCGCTTTAGTTGGTTTGGCCTTAGAAACTCGCGAGCACTATAACGGCACAGGTTTTGTTGCTACCGCGCCATTCGACAATGGTGATAGCGACATTGTATTAAGTAGCACGGGTTGGGTTGAGACCAATGAGCTATCTAAGGGCAGTAGTTATAATGCCGACGGCTCGGTTACTATGACCGATGGCCTTGCCGATGGCGACAAAAGTACCCTTGTTACCACGCAAGTTATTGATCTTGCTGGCCGTAAAATAGTGGATTTCTTTCTAACGCAGGCATATAGCAGTGCTTTAGCCGGTGTTGTTAACCCAACTGCTACTTTTGGCGCAGGCGCTAAGGCGTATCGCGGGAATATAGTGGCACCGGTTGATATCTATACACTTTCAAATGATGAGGGTAGTACCGGCACCGGCCTTTGTCCGTTCAAAGGCAGTAAAACTGCTGCTGATTATGGTGGCAACTGCGATGTTCTAGAGACCTGGGGCGCTGATATCGTCAATGCGCTTAGCTATGATGGTGTGCATACCACGCTTAACTCTATTTTTTCTGCTGATGTACAACCAAGTGCTTCAAACTTTAAAGGTGTTGGCGTTAATTTTGCTGGCAACGGCCATGTTGCAGCTCAATTCATCAATAACGACGCTAAAACTGTGCGTTATTATAAGCGTACATGGACAGGTAGCTCTGTGCTTATTGCCACGAGCACATGGTCATATGTCACCCTGCCTAACCTAGCAACTGATGCAACCGCCATTAAAATAGAGTTACCGCAAGCGGCGCTAAATGCAGGTGATTTTAACGAAGATCAACATACTTTTATCGTCGTGAAACATGCCGGATTTTTGCGCATGGGTTGGATAGCTAAAGCAGGCGACGTGCAGGAGTCTAATTTCACAGTGCTCAACGGCTTTGCGAATACAAGCATTACTGCAGGCCTTAAGAATTACACGAATCCTTTAGTGGGCAAGTGGGGTGATGTTAAGAGCGATGTATTTACCTTTACCAATAATACATTTGTTCATTCAAAAACCAGCAGTCCTGATAGTGACCCTAACTGCAAAACAGGCATGTCAATGGGCACCTACACATGGAACCCCATTACGTTTGTTATGACCAACAATATAGAGAGCGATACCACTGCAGTTGACCCAAGCGACAGTTGTTCTATCGATACAGGTATGAAATGGCAGCCAGTAGACGGTGGGCTTAAGGTAACCTATGTGGATCATGGTGTTGAGGTAACATTCATTGCCCCTAAAATAGCACCGTAATTACTCGTAAAATAATGCGAGAATTTACAGAAAAACCTATGGTGTTTTTATAAAAATTATCATCGGCGCAGATCACCCTGCGCCGTTTTTTTTGGATGACCCTTATGATAAAAAAAATTCTATTCATCTCTATAACCAGTTTATCTATTGCAGTAACCGGCAGCGCACTGGCGGATTCATACAGCGACATTGAGTTGGGTGTTGATCATATTGACTACCAAGAACACTTAGCTGAATTTGCAGGTCAAGGAAAAATTACACAATCAGCCTCAGCCAATAACCCAACATTGCGCAACTTTTCCTATTCGGAATTAAATGATCAATGGGGATTAATTGTTCAAGGCTCAACAACACTAGCGACCAGCATTCAGCAGGAGAAATGGTCACTCGGTCGTTTTGGGCAAATACAAGAAGATGAATTTAAAATTAAATATTCAGAAATTGGGCTGGGGTTTGCGTATGCGCTGCAACCTAAAATACAACTAGTGCTGGGTGGTAAATTCACATCATCTGGATTTACGCGTTCGAACTTTCAAAAAACGAATCCGGGCGCAGCTCAGTTTGAGGCGGCTATTGCACCGGCTGCTTTTGATCTTTCCTTGGGGGCTGTCACAGAGGATCAGTATTCGTTTTTAGCAAACGTTGCGCTACGTTACGATACTCGCCTTGAGCCTGCGCAATCACCGTGGAGTTGGTACGCTGAAATAGGTGCCAATACGCCGATCTATAACGCCATTCAAAACACAAATTTACCCGATGAAACCTTAACGGATAGCTTTAATGGCTGGGGTGTTAGTGGCGACGTCGGTGTTGGTTATCGCTTGCTTAAAACACTCTCTCTTAAATTGGGGGTGCATGGGCAATATTCTCAGCGCGATGCCATTGTGAGGCAATCTGGCGTTTATCGCTTAAGTGTTCCAGATATTACGTTAACCAGCATGGGTGTTGGCCTCGGTATATCGTGGACGTACTAGTGTTGATTAGCTAAAAAATACAGAAGATGTTGCACACACTGGCGGCCTAGGCGGCTAAATTTGCATAATGAAAACAAAAAGCCCGATACCGTTTACTGTATCGGGCTTTTTGTTGGCTGAAACCTTGAGTTTTGGGTGCTTGGCAAAAACGAATATAAATTCGTATTGGACAACGTTGTCACTGTAAAATTTACAGATGAGCTGTTAAGCTAACCCCCATTTTTTGGGTTGGCCTGCCAATCTTCAGTTCAATAACCGTCATGCTTTTGTAACCCGCTCTAACAAAATAACAGCTGTGAGAATCAACCATGTCAGACGTAACTCTTTATCCTGTTCCAGAGCATTTTAAAGCCACTACTGCGATTGATCTTGAGCGCTACAACACCCTGTATGCGCAGTCGATTACCGACCCCGATACCTTTTGGGCAGAGCAGGCGAATCAGTTTTTAACGTGGCAAGCGCCTTGGTCGCAAGTGACCAAAAGCGATTTGCACAAGGGCGATGTGCAGTGGTTTATTGGCGGCAAGTTGAATGTGAGCGTGAACTGTATCGACCGCCACTTACCTGCCCGAGCTGAGCAAGTGGCGATTATTTGGGAGGGCGACGACCCCGACGAAGATCAATTTATTACCTATCAAGAACTGCACGACGAAGTTTGCCAGCTTGCCAACGCCTTGCGCGCGCGCGGTGTGAAAAAGGGCGACCGCGTTTGCATTTATATGCCGATGATTCCCGAAGCCACCTACGCCATGTTGGCCTGTGCGCGTATCGGCGCAGTGCATTCAGTCGTCTTCGGCGGCTTCTCGCCTGAAGCCTTAAAAGACCGTATTTTGGATGCCGATTGCCAAGTCGTCATCACCGCCGATGAAGGGCTGCGCGGCAGTAAGCGTGTTCCACTCAAAGCCAATACCGATACCGCCTTGGCCAACTGCCCTAATGTGCATACCTGCATAGTGGTGCGCCGCACGGCGGGTTCTATCAGCTGGGATAACGCCCGCGATTTCTGGTACCACGAGCTTATCGCCAAACAAGCGACTACCTGCGAGCCAGAGGTAATGGATTCTGAGGATCCGTTGTTCATTCTCTACACCTCAGGTTCAACCGGTAAGCCCAAAGGTGTATTGCACACCACAGCGGGCTACCTGCTGCAAGCCGCTATGACGCACAAATACGTATTCGATTACCAAGAGGGCGAAACCTACTGGTGTACGGCAGATGTGGGTTGGGTGACTGGCCACAGCTATATCGTTTACGGCCCGCTTGCGAACGGCGCGACAACTCTGATGTTTGAAGGCATCCCCACGTACCCAGATGCATCGCGCTTTTGGCAGGTGATCGACAAGCATCAAGTGAATATTTTCTACACCGCACCTACCGCAATTCGCGCACTCATGGGTGCAGGCGACGATTGGGTTAAGAAAACGGCACGCACCAGTTTACGTGTGCTTGGCACTGTGGGCGAGCCCATCAACCCCGAGGCGTGGGCGTGGTATTACCGCGTGATTGGCGATAGCCGCTGCCCGATTGTGGATACCTGGTGGCAAACGGAAACTGGCGCGCACATGCTTACACCGCTACCGGGCGCTATTGCCCTGAAACCGGGTTCGGCGACTGTGCCTTTCTTTGGCGTACAACCCGCGTTATGGGATGCCGAAGGCAAAGAAATTCATGGCGCAGGCGAGGGCAATTTAGTAATTAAGTCCGCTTGGCCCAGCCAAATTCGCAGCGTTTATGGCGATCACCAACGTTGCATAGACACCTACTACAGCACTTACCCCGGCTACTACTTCACTGGCGACG
>SYDJ01000215.1 GCA_005801205.1 Gammaproteobacteria bacterium | reverse complement strand
GGTGTTGGTGTTGGCACATTACTGACAGGTACAAATTCAATCCAGTTCAGATTGAAACCACTGCCGGTTGCAGTTAAGACAATTTCTTGTTCGCCAGCAGCCAGTAAAAATTGCGCCGTTTTATGAGTCGCCCAATTTTGCCATCCATCCGTCTTAACCGCTGAGGCGGTGACTGACTCCATAGGAGTATCAATTCTCAAACCTAAACCATTTGCCAAGGAGGCATAGCGCACATTCAATTGGAATGCACCGGGGGTTTCAACAAAAACTTTATAGGTCAGCTTGTCTCCAGCGTCTACCCACCCAACATTTATGCCGCCGCCAGTATCGGTAGTGCTTTCAGTTTTAGTTCCAACTTCGGAACAATAACCTTCTGCCTGAATTTTTGAGGGCACTGGAACAGCATTGCAAACAGGTGCTGGGGTTGGTGGGGTTGGTCCACTAACAATAGGCTTACGGCTCGCCAAAATTTCTTTGAAGATGACTCCAGACTCTTTCAAAGTGCCGTTAGCCCAGAAGAACGACGAAGTCTCAACCTCACCTGAAGATTGATCACGCTCTTTATCATGGAATGCCCAGCCAGCCATGCTGATACCGTTCTCACGCAAAAGCTTGACCCACTCCATTGTCTCGAAACGGTTGACTGTTCCACGACCATTGGCGTGAGCTGAACCCCATTCGGTGGCAAATAATGCAGCACCGTTATTGAGGGCCGTTCTTACTTTATCTCTAAGCTCACCTCTGTGGGTGTCAGCGTAGAAATGGATGGTGTATGCCAGATTAGAAACATTAGCTTTGTTTCTTGAAGCCACATCAACATCTTGTGACCAATTCGGCGTACCCATGATAATTAGGTTGTCAGGGTCTATCGCACGAATTTTTCCACCTACAAATTCAGCATAGGGCTTGAGCTCGTTATCCCAGCTACGATTTAAAGGCTCGTTATACAATTCATAAATAACATTGTTGTGGTTACCCCATTTGCGGGCAACAGCTTCAAAAAATTTGACGGCAAATTGTTTGTTGGTTTCGTTATTTGCAGCTTCGTGACTATGAAGGTCAACAATCACATACATGTCGTTGTCGATTGCAGCCTGAACAACGGTATCCAAGCGTGCCATATTGGCATTCCAATTGGCATCGCCATCCTCAACACCACCAGAACATGCGCCATCGCACGGTCTATGAGCTATAGCAGCTCGAACGAGATTACCGTTAAATTCAGTCTTGATACGCTTGACCGAATCGGCAGTATAGAACTTTTCGGCACCCCAACCGGTGGTACTCCAAAACAGAGAAGCGCCTTCAAGGCTGACTTTTTGCCCACCGACGAGTACCGCATTTCCATTAACCGTTAACGGCGGAACAGCAGCCATGGCAAAGCTTGATACATGCCCAATGAGCGCAGCACCACATACCGCCTTTAGTAGAGAAAACAGTGTTTTTTTGTTACCAGAAGGCCTCCCTAACGGAGAAACCCCAGTACTTGACATGTAATTATTCATATTTATATATCTCAATATTATCGTTATTGGATAGATAAAAATAATAGGCCGCCTACGGACCTTAACAACCATTTTCATTATTTTTATCTTCGATATTTTGTCAGTCACAGACATCTAAACGGTGACTGAAAATATGTTCACTCAACCATTGCAATAAAACTTCCCACTTTCGGTTTTGCAGCAAACTAATGGTTTTAGACGCCAAAGTGGGAGATTTAGCAGTTAGAAGACACCTCCCACTTTAGGCTTTAACTAAAACTGAAGGAGGTTAATGCAAAGTGGGGGGCGCAGGGAGATTGACTAGGGCTTACAGGCACTACTGTTTTGGACTATTGCCTTATTCCAGACAAAGTGAACGAAGATACAGCTATATAAAAGGAAGGAGCCCCCCTAAGGTTCTGTCTAAAGCACCGCGATTGTCATTGGCAACTTGCAAAGCAGCTGCCCCGCGTGTATTACGTTCTGTTACATCCGTAGCAAGCAGCTCAACCTGTTGTGCTAATTCATTCACCGATGGGACTAAGGTTAAAGCACCTGCATCGCCCAGCAAGCGTGCAACTTCTGCAAAATTAAATACATGAGTACCGCTGAGAATTGGCAATTGCCAAGCCGCAGGCTCAATAAAATTGTGACCGCCATTAGGTACCAGGCTACCGCCCACAAACGCTATGTCACTTGCGCCAAACATTAACAGCAACTCACCCATGGTATCGCCGATAATAATTTGGGTATCCGCCGCCACCATTTGTGCGCTGCGCCTTGCAATGACAAAGCCACGGCTCTCGCACAAATTGGCAACGCTATTAAAACGTTCAGGGTGACGCGGCACCAAAGCAAGACGAAGGGTTTTTAACGCAGGGTTTTGTTGGCATTGGGCAAAGGCATCTAAAATTATTTCATCTTCGCCTTGATGGGTACTAGCCGCTATCCACAGGATGCTCTCACCTGCCTGCGACCACTCTTGCTTTAAACCCAAGGCCTTTTGGCGAATATCTTCGCTCAAGGTTAAATCAAACTTCACATTCCCAGTAATCTCGGTATTTGCCAATGGAAGGCCGATACGATGAAAGCGTTCCGCATCGGTTGTATTTTGCACTAGGGCTTTGGTCAAATTTTGCAACATGGGGCGCGTTAAGGCTGAAAACTTTTGGTAGCCGCGCGCCGATTTTTCTGACATACGAGCATTAATCAATAAACTGGGAATATTGCGTTTAGCACAAGCAGCTAAGGTATTGGGCCAGAGCTCAGTTTCCATAATTAATAACAACGATGGGTTTATACGCTTAACAAAGCGCGCCAACACATCGGGCAAGTCATAGGGTGCGTACACATGAAAAACGCTCTCACCCAAGCTGGCGCGCACGCGTTCAGAGCCTGTTGGTGTGGTGGTGGTAACCACCAAGAAAACATCATCGCGCGCTTGCAATAATTTAATCAAAGGCAGTGCCGCAATAAACTCGCCAACGGACACAGTGTGAAACCAAATAACCTTCTTATCCGTTATAAGCGGTTTAAAAAATGCAAAACGTTCACTCCAGCGCTTTGCATAAGCGGGCGCAGCAAACGCTCTCCACAATAAGCGCAACAAAATAAACGGCACAGCCAAATAAAACACACAGGTATAAATTAAGCGCATAACATTCACTATCAAAAAATAATCAGCCTTGCGGAGCTAGGCCATAACCTATATATGCCAAGTAAGATTTCTATCTCAAATAGATCACTGACATGACCTTATTTCCTACAATTATTCTAACCGGATGTTATCCAAATAAATCGTTCGCGCTTCTGGCAGTTGCGCAGCATAAATAACAATCAGCGATACTTGCGTTAAATCCATTAACCGCGTAGCAGGGCCATTTTGAATCTCAGTCAGGGTAAAAGCCAGATAGTTCCAACCGGGGTTTACCTGAAAACGCTTATTAAATCTATCATCATCTACCCAACCGTTTGTTTCATGCGTTATATCATTGACACGTACAACCATCATCAGAGGCAAACCGTCAGGATTATAGATGTCCAAACGTAAGACTTTAAAACCTGACCAGTCATTAAACAGGCGATCAAAAGAAATACCCGAATAGCGCTCTGTTGTTAAATTAAGCATTAACGCATTATGACCTTGAGTATGAAATTGTGCACTCAACTCAGCGCTAGGTTTTTGCCCATATAATTCAATGCTTGATTCAAAGCCCGCAATCATCGGGAATTTTTTCATCGCCTGAATCTGAAACCAAGATTCAAAAAAAACGACCGACAAACTTGGAATTAAAAAGGCAAGTGCCACTAATCGCCCAATCCAGATAGATAGACTCGGTGGCCGCAACCAGAACAAGCCTACGCAAGTACCGCTTAAATCTCGCAGTAGATCATCCCAATTACCATCGCGCCCCGTGTGAGATTGAATAACTTCAATTAAACCACCACCCACAAAAACAGCAACCAAGGTAGCAAGTGAAAATTGCCAGCGGCTTAAATCAAATTTTTTATTCAGTGCAAATACTAAAGCGATAAAAAAAACGATATGTCCACAATCCCATAGTGCGCCATAAAGTTTGCTAGAAGTTGCATCCGGCCCACCCAAAAAGAAAAATGGAAAAGCGACAATAACAATTACCCAAGCGATATGCTGCTTGAATTTTTTCATGAACACGGGCAAAAAATTAATAGCGCGAATCTCCCATGCCATTGAATTGCTTGGCCAGATTGGTTGCATAGTTGTCAGTCATACCACTTATAAAATCAATTACCGCCATAAGCGCTAAATACTTATAATTTTTATCCCGCTTACTTACATTGGGGTGAAAATTATTATCGCCAATTAACGCCATAACGCGATTATCTTTATAGGTCATTTGACTTGCATCGCCCAAGGATGCATAAACCGCGCTGCAAACTGTACTCAATAAAGTCCCTATAACTGCATAGGCGCCAATCTCTAACTCTACACGGCGCGAGTGATTAAAAATTTTATTTTTGGCAAGATCTTTAGCCGCCTGCACCGCAATCATGACCTTGGGATCACATAGTGAAATTAAATCGCCTTCAACTGTACCATTTAAAAACGCGTCTTGATGCTTAATAAATGCATCTGTTCCCGCGTTAATAAAAGCATCAATCACTTTACCGCGCACTAATGCAGGCTTGCGGCCTTCATTCACCTTTTTAAGTGTACGTTCCAAATCCGCCAACTGCGGTGAATCGGCAATTACCGGGCGAAGCAGCTCGTAAATCTCAGCCCAGTTTAAAATCCCCATCTCAAGGCCATCTTCCAAATCAATAATGCCGTAACAAAAATCGTCGGCCGCTTCCATTAAATAAACGAGTGGATGACGACAATACCAATTTCTGCCCTTTTCAATTAGCCCAGTTTTCGCCGCAATTTCATGAAAATAATCCAGCTCAGATTGAAATACACCGTACTTATTATTTTTGGGGCGATGATTTAAAACAGTTGCCGTAGAACACCACGGATATTTCATGGAAGACGAAAGCGTTGCGTAGGTTAAACGCATACCTTCATGATATTGGTGGTACTCGGAAGTTGTTAATACCCGCAGGCCCTGCGCATTACCTTCGAATATTCGAATATCATCGCGCTCTTCTGGCGACAAATCCGCTAAAAATTCTGCGCCATCTTTTTGAAACCAACTGCGAATCGCATCTTCACCCGTGTGACCAAAAGGTGGGTTGCCGATGTCGTGTGCTAAACAGGTTGCTTGAACAATATCGCCAATATCAGTTGGCCAAATATGACTAGGCAAATCACCCGCATCCTTTAATGCTTGCCCTACGCGAATACCGAGCGTGCGCCCCACACAGGCAACTTCCAAGCTGTGCGTCATGCGATTGTGTATATGGTCATTGGTGGCAAGCGGATGCACCTGCGTTTTACGCGCGAGCCTACGAAACGCACCCGAAAAAATAATTTTGTCGTGATCCGAGTGAAAGGGTGAACGCCCCTCTTCATGTTTTGCACTTCGCTTCCCTAAACGCTCAGCGCAGAGAAGTTGATCCCAATTCATTGTCATAGCAGTTCCAAGCTAGTTAATTAAAAAACACACGCTCACTTTTTAAACTTGCGCACCAGTTTAGATCCTCTGAAAAATTCAAGCGCACAATATAAGCGCATCAAACTTCGCTTCATCTTGTATTTTTCTATGTACAAGAGCGGGTGATACGTTATTTAACTTATTGTTTTAACTTGTTTTTATGCATTTTAACAGATGATTAATTTGGCTTAAATTTTTCTTGGCATAGTTACTGCAAAATCTAAAAAAAGCAATCTTGTATTCAAGATGGTATTTAAGATTTTAGCGCAGACGTACTTTAGAACAGGAAGAATAATGACAAGCACTCTAGGCTGGACAATTCCCGAATGGCTTGAAGCCTATCGCAGCCAAACCATTTCAATTGGCGATGCATTACATGCTCTACGCGCTCAGTTGGACGCCACTGACCCTGCGTGGATCTATATCCTTTCTGCCGACGAACTTGATGCGCAAATTAGCGCGCTCGCCTTGAATTCAGAGTCTACAGATTTACCCCTTTACGGTGTGCCATTTGCCGTTAAAGACAACATTGATGTCGCAGGCATTCCTACCACTGCAGCCTGCCCTGCATTTACCTACATTCCGAGTGAAGATGCCACCACAATCGCACGTCTGAAAGCAGCGGG
>SYDJ01000214.1 GCA_005801205.1 Gammaproteobacteria bacterium | reverse complement strand
GCAAAACCAACCTCGATCAATTTGCGACTGGTCTTGTGGGCACGCGGTCACCTTATGGTGCCGTGCCCAATTCTTTTAAGGCCGAATATATTTCTGGAGGCTCAAGTTCCGGCTCTGCCGTTACTGTTGCATGTGGTTTTGTACCCTTTAGCTTAGGCACAGATACCGCCGGTTCTGGCCGCGTACCTGCTGGCTTTAATAATATTGTTGGGCTAAAACCCACCAAAGGGCGCTTCAGTACGAAAGGTGTTGTACCCGCCTGCCGCAGTTTAGATTGCGTATCTGTTTTTGCGTTAACCGTGAGCGATGCCGATATTATCGCCAATGTTTTAGCGGCTTTCGATCCCGCCGATGGATTCTCGCGCACAGCTCCTAGCACGCCGATTTACTTCTCAAGCAAACCAACATTCGGGATTCCACTCAACCCAGAATGGTTCGGCGACAAAGACGCCGAGCTCGCGTGGGAACAATCCCTCGAAAACTTCAAAGCACTGGGCGCAGAACTAGTACCTGTAGATTTCACGCCCATGTTTACGCTCGCACAATTGTTGTACGGTGGCCCTTGGGTTGCAGAACGCCACGCGGCGGTTGCAGAGTTTATGCACGAGCACGCACAAGAAATGAACCCAGTAGTGCGTAGCATTATAGAAAAAGCCGTTAATTTTTCAGCGACAGATGCCTATCGCAGTGAATATCGCCGTGCGGATTTGGCACGCGAAATTCAAACAATTATGAGTGGTTTCGACGCACTCTTGGTGCCTACATCGCCACGCCACCCAACCACCGCAGATGTAAATGCTGAACCTGTTTTGGTAAACAGCCAACTCGGCACCTACACCAACTTTGTGAACTTAGCAGATTGCTCTGCGCTCGCACTGCCCGCAGTAATGCGCAAAGACGGCTTACCTTTTGGCATCACCTTAATTGCACCCGCTTGGCAAGATGCCGCACTGGTGAAATTCGGCAAACTCTGGCAAGTGAATGTAGATTTAAATTTAGGCATCACGCATCGCAAAGCGCCCACACTGATTTCAAACACTCTCATTTCAAACAATGTGGCCCCAGAAGGCTATGTTCGCTTGGCCGTTGTAGGCGCACATCTCACGGGTATGCCGCTCAATATTCAACTGCAAGAACGCAACGCGATTTTTGTTGAAAGTACATTAACCGCAAACTCGTATCGCCTATTCGCATTGCCCAATACCACGCCACCTAAACCCGGATTAATTCGCGGCAAAGCAGGAGAAACCGGCGCAGAAATTATTGTGGAATTATGGGATGTGCCCTTACAACACTTCGGCAGTTTTGTTGCGCTCATTCCTGCACCGCTCGGAATAGGCACACTTACGCTGGAAGATGGCCGCGAAGTAAAAGGCTTTATTTGTGAAGGCGCTGCTGTTGAGGGGGCTACTGATATTACCCATTTGGGCGGATGGCGGTCGTATATCAAATCCCTACAGAAATAATATGTAGGTTGGGGTGAGGAACGAACCCCAACATGACCATGTAAGACAGCAAGAAAGCAATTCGACGAAGTACCACTACTATCGCCAGAATTTAAAAATGTCGCGTTGGGGTTCGCAAGCTCACCACCAACCTACAAAGAATTAAAAATCGGAGAGGAATCATGTTTCACACAGTCTTAATCGCAAACCGTGGCGAAATTGCGGTACGAATTGCAAAAACTCTCAAAAAAATGGGTGTTAAATCGGTTGCTGTTTACTCCGATGCTGACCGCAATTCTGCGCACGTTACCGCCTGCGATGTAGCTGTGTGTTTAGGTGGCAATACCGCTGCCGAAAGTTATTTACAAGTTGATCGTATTCTCGCTGCCGCACGCGAAACCGGCGCGCAAGCCATTATTCCTGGCTATGGTTTTCTTTCTGAAAATGCAAATTTCGCCGAGCAATGTGAAGCTCACGGCATCGCCTTTTGTGGGCCAACGCCTAATCAAATGCGTGAGTTCGGTTTAAAACATACCTCACGTGAAATTGCAGAAAAAGCTGGTGTACCGCTCACACCCGGCACAGGTTTATTAGGTTCATTAGAAGAAGCTGTTTCATCCGCCGCTGCACTGGGTTACCCAGTAATGTTGAAAAGTACTGCAGGTGGTGGTGGTATTGGTTTAACACGCTGCAACAGTGAAGAAGAACTCATTAATGCCTATGAAACCGTAAAACGTTTAGGTCAAAACTTTTTCAGCGATAGCGGCGTATTCCTCGAGCGCTTTGTGGATAACGCCCGCCACGTTGAAGTACAAATTTTTGGCGATGGTTTAGGTAATGTACTAGCACTGGGTGAGCGCGATTGTTCACTGCAACGCCGCAACCAAAAAGTGGTTGAAGAAACGCCCGCACCAAACCTACCTAAAGCGACTCGCGATAAATTATTAGCTGCGTCAAAAAGCTTGGGCGAAGCTGTTAAATATCGCTCAGCAGGTACGGTGGAATATATTTACGATGCCGCACGCGATTCATTTTATTTCCTAGAAGTAAACACACGTTTGCAAGTTGAGCACCCCATCACCGAAGCTTGCACCGGTGTAGATTTAGTGGAGTGGATGATCTTAACTGCCGCTGGCATGCCACCTTCATTTGATATTGATATCACTCCCAAAGGCGCTGCTATTGAAGTGCGTTTATATGCGGAAGACCCTGTGCGCGATTTCCAACCATCGCCCGGTGTATTAACAGATGTTTTATTTTCAGATTCCGCGCGCAACGATACTGTTCGAGTAGATACATGGGTTTCAACCGGCTCCGAAGTATCGCCCTACTACGACCCTATGATCGCCAAAATTATTGTGCACGGTGAAAATCGCGCAGATGCCATCGCAAAAATGCAAACCGCATTAAACGAAACACGCATGGCGGGCATTGCGACTAACCTTGATTATTTGCGTCAGATTATCGCGTCAGATTTTTTTGGCAGCGGTGATGTTGCGACTAATAAGCTAGCCAGTTTTGAATACAAAGCACCCGTGATTGAAGTGATTCAACCCGGCACCTACACCAGCGTACAAGATTATCCCGGTCGCGTTGGCTTATGGAGCGTTGGTGTTCCACCTTCTGGCCCAATGGATGATTATGCATTCCGTTTAGCCAATCGCATTGTGGGCAATCACGAAAGCGCAGCGGCGTTAGAAATTACCTTAATTGGCCCTAAATTACGTTTTCATAGCGACGCAGTAATCTCCTTAACAGGCGCAAGCTCGCCTGCAAAATTAGATGGCGAATTAATTCCATTCTGGGCACCGGTTCCCGTAAAAGCCGGACAAATTCTTGAAGTCGGCAAAGCCGATTCTGGCTGCAGAAGTTATCTCGCCGTGCGCAATGGTTTTGATGTGCCCGTTTATTTAGGCAGCCGTTCAACCTTCGCGCTCGGTCAATTTGGCGGTCACGCCGGTCGTACGTTACGCGCTACCGATATGCTGCCCATTAGCAATCCGAGCATTGCTGCCTGCACAACACCAGCGCCAAGTTTCTCCCCTACCGCTGCACCTGTGAGTCTAATTCCTACTTATCCTTCATCAGGTGAATGGGAAATTGGTGTGCTCTATGGCCCACACGGTGCGCCGGATTTTTTCACTGAAGATGCGATTGACATGTTTTTTTCAACTGCATGGGAAGTGCATTACAACTCTAACCGTTTAGGCATTCGTTTGAATGGCCCCAAACCCACTTGGACTCGCAGCGATGGCGGCGAAGCGGGCTTGCACCCATCAAATATTCACGATACTGAATACGCCATAGGTTCAATAAATTTCACTGGCGACATGCCCGTTATTCTCACCAAAGACGGCCCCAGCCTCGGCGGATTTGTTTGCCCCGTTACTATCGTAAAAGCAGAATTGTGGAAAGTTGGTCAAGTAAAACCAGGCGATAAAATTCGCTTTAAGCGTTTAAGTTTTGATGCAGCCCTCGCACTTGAATTAGCGGCGGACAGTGCAATTGAAACGCTAACAGCATTACCCGAAATAAATTTAGCGCCCGTAGTTGCGCCACTCGACACCATTTCAGAATGTATTGTTGCGGCATTGCCTGCGCAAGCAAATCGCCCGCTCGTAAGCTACCGCCAAGCCGGTGACAAATATATTTTGCTGGAATACGGCGATAATATTTTAGAGCTGAGCTTGCGCCTGCGTGTTTACGCGTTAATGGAAGCCTTAAAAGCTGCGCCTATAAGCGGCGTAATTGAATTGTCACCCGGCGTACGTTCGCTGCAAATTAATTACGATAGCCGCGTGATTCACCAGAAAGACTTGATAGCTAAGTTACTCGTCATTGAAGAAACTCTGAGCGACGCTCGCGATATTAAAGTGCCCAGCCGTATCGTTTATATGCCTATGGCGTTTGAAGATTCCGCAACGCTGGATGCAGTATCGCGCTATCGCCAATCGGTACGCGACAAAGCACCTTGGTTGCCGAGCAACACTGAATTTATGCGCCGCATTAACGGTTTGGATTCGGTGCAACAAGTCAAAGAAATTTTATTTGAAACCAGCTACATGGTACTCGGTTTAGGCGATGTGTATCTCGGTGCGCCCTGTGCTGTTCCGGTTGATCCTCGCCACCGTTTATTAACCTCCAAATACAACCCTGCGCGTACTTACACCGCTGAAGGCACAGTCGGTATCGGAGGCGTTTACATGTGTATTTACGGCATGGATTCACCTGGCGGCTATCAACTGGTTGGCCGCACCCTGCCCATTTGGAATAAATTCTTAAAGAACTCTGATTTCGAAAACGGTGAACCTTGGTTATTAAAATTCTTTGACCGTGTGCGCTACTACGAAGTCACTGAAGATGAACTCACCGCACAGCGCGAAGCCTTCCGCGAAGGAAAATTAAATCTACGCATTGAAGAAAGTTTTTTCAGCCTTGCAGAGCATGAAGCGTTCTTAGCAGAAAACGCAGCCAGCATTGCCGAATTTAAAACCAAACAACAAGCCGCGTTCACGAAAGAAGTTGCACTTTGGCAAGCAGATGAAGAAGCCCAAGTTGACGCTGCCCTGCAGGCCAAAGTAAACACCAATCCGATTGAAGTAGATGGTCACGCAGTCACTGCCGATATCAGCGGCAACATTTGGAAACTTCTCGTTGAGCCAGGGCAAATGGTTGAAGTTGATCAGCCGCTGTTAATTGTTGAAGCGATGAAAATGGAATTCTCCGTTTACGCTGACCGCGCCGCCAAAGTCAGTTCAATCCATTGCACACCCGGCAAGCAGGTTAATGCGGGGGATTTGTTGGTGGTATTGGAAGATTAACCCCCTCCCAACCTCCCCCTCCACGAAGGGGAGGAGCTGGTGCGAGAACAAACCCCTCCCCTTTTTGAAGGGGGAGGTTGGGAGGGGGTAAAGCACATTAGAAATTAAAAGCAGACATCGAAGAAGACGAGAAAGTTACACACATTAATGGGGAGCACGTACTCCCCAAATACTCGGATGATGTTATGAAATTAATTAAAACGGAAAAAAAGAAAAAAGCTGATGAACCGCGCCCTAATTTAACCGAGCGCATTTATCAGCAACTCAAGCAGGACATTTTTACCTTTCGTTTATTACCGGGTGACCGTTTTAGCGAAAACGAAATTGCTGAGCGTGTAGAGGCCAGCCGCACTCCAGTGCGTGAAGCGCTAACACGCTTGCAACGTGAAGGCTTTGTGGATGTTTCCTTTCGCAGTGGCTGGCAAGTTAAACCGTTTGACTTTAACCAGTTTGAACAACTTTACGACGTACGCATTGTGCTTGAACTAGCCGCCGTTAAAAAGTTATGCGAAATGGAACCCGCACCTAATCTGGAAGATTTAAAACGCATTTGGCTGGTAAAACCTGAAGATAGATTAGAAGACGGGCCAACCGTTGCCGCCTTGGATGAACGCTTTCACGAGCAATTAATAGAAGCCACTGGCAATGCAGAAATGGCACGTATTCATCATGATATTACCGAGCGCTTGCGCATTGTTCGACGCATAGATTTCACGCAGAAAGCACGAGTTGAAGCCACTTACGATGAACACGCCAAGATTTTGCGCACCATTATTGAAAGACGTGCAGAAGATGTAAAAAGCTATTTAAAAACGCATATTGAAGCGAGCAAATCAGAAGTAAGGAAAATAACCTTACACATGCTTTACGAAGCCAAGAAAATGCAAGCAGATGATTAAGTTTTAAAGATTTTTTAAAAATTGCAACAAAACGGTCTTAGGATCGAACATGGAAGAAAGTTTTTGTTGCTTACAAATAGAAAGCGATAAATTGAAAACTCATTTGAGCTCTAAAAATATCGCCAGTAATACCGGAAGCAAACGAGTGATGATAATCACTCAAATAATTAGGTTGTCTACAGGGGTTTAATTTTAGGGATGGAAGCAGGGAGCTTGCGCGCACAGAACCGGAGTTTATGTTAATAAATGAGGATTCGAGCACGAAAGCGACGACGCTAACGCCCTAAAAGTAAATTCCTGTAGGCAACCGAAACCTACTGAGCAATAAATCGGAGATAGACCCATGAAGCTAAAACTAATAGCAAAACACGTCGGGGCACTCGGTATCGCCGCCGGCTTAACTATCGCATCTTTCAGTGCACAGGCTGCAGAAACCATTAAAGTGGGTGTATTGCATTCATTGTCTGGCACTATGGCGATTTCAGAAACCACACTGAAAGACACAGTGTTAATGTTGATTGAAGAGCAAAACAAAAAAGGTGGTTTGCTCGGCAAGAAACTAGAACCTGTAGTGGTAGACCCAGCGTCTAACTGGCCATTATTTGCTGAAAAAACTCGCCAATTAATCGAGAAAGATAAAGTTGCCGCTATTTTCGGTTGCTGGACCTCGGTATCACGCAAATCTGTACTGCCCGTAATTGAAGAATTAAACGGAATTCTTTTCTACCCAGTTCAATACGAAGGTGAAGAATCCTCTAAAAATGTTTTCTATACCGGTGCTGCACCAAACCAACAAGCAATTCCAGCTGTTGATTACTTGATGAAAGAAGGTAAGGTAAAACGTTGGGTACTTGCAGGTACTGACTATGTTTACCCACGTACCACCAACAAAATTCTTGAAGCCTATTTGAAATCTAAAGGCGTTAAACAAGAAGACATCATGATCAACTACACACCTTTCGGTCACTC
>SYDJ01000213.1 GCA_005801205.1 Gammaproteobacteria bacterium | reverse complement strand
GCTTGCCGCCTTGGTTTACCGCAACAGCGGTATCGTTGGCCACTTTCAAGAAAGGCACAACGCCTTGTGATTTACCGTTGGTGCCTTTGATGTAAGCGCCGAGTGCGCGTACTGGCGTCCAATCGTTGCCCAAGCCGCCCGCAAATTTGCTGAGCATGGCGTTGTCTTGCATAGCGCCGTAAATGCCGTGCAAATCGTCGGGTACGGTGGTTAAGTAGCACGATGACAACTGAGGGCGAAGGGTGCCCGCGTTGAACAAAGTTGGGGTAGAGCTCATGTAATCGAAGGATGACAAGAGGCGATAGAATTCAATCGCACGGTCTTCGCGTTGCTCTTCTTCAATCGCCAAGCCCATAGCTACGCGCATAAAGAAAATTTGCGGCAGTTCGATGCGCACGTCATTGCTGTGAATAAAGTAACGGTCGTACAGGGTTTGCAAACCTAAGTAGGTAAATTGCAAATCGCGGTCAGCCAAGAGGGCTTTGCCGAGTTTTTCGTGATCGAACTTTAAAAGTTCGGGCGACAAGAGTTCTAACTCAACGCCTTTCTTCAAGTAAGCGGGCAGGGCGCGAGCGTAGTAAAGCTCCATGTCTGACTGGGTGGCTTCTTGCGCTATGCCAAGGAAACCGAGGGCTTCTGCACGGAGTTTATCCATGAGCAAACGAGCGGTTACGAAGGAGTAGTTTGGCTCTTTTTCTACCAAGGTACGGGCGGTAATCACCAACGAGGTGTTTACGTCTGATTCGTTTACGCCATCGTAAAGGTTGCGCATGGCTTCATCGAGAATGGCTTTTTCTTCTACGCCTTTCAGGTTAGAACAGGCTTCAGCAACAATGGTACGCATACGGCCAATATCCAAAGGCGCGCGGGCACCGTTGGCGAGGGTTACGTTAATGGTGGGGTATTCGGCATCTGGGGTTTGGCTGGCAGCGCGTTTCTCGGCGCGCATACGGGAATGCTTTTCGCGGTAAAGCACATAGTCACGGGCAACTTTTTGTTCGCCTGAGCGCATCAAAATCAATTCAACTTGGTCTTGAATTTCTTCAATGTGAATGGTGCCGCCAGAGGGCATGCGGCGCTTGAAAGTCGCCGTAATTTGTTTGGTTAAGCTATCTACGGTTTCGTGTATGCGAGTTGACGCGGCAGCAGTTCCACCTTCAACAGCCAAAAAGGCTTTGGTCATGGCGATGGCGATTTTACTCGCATCAAAAGGTACAACCGTACCGTTGCGCTTAATGATGCGCAGTTGGCCCGGTGCTGTAGCCGCAAGGCTAGCGTGGGCTTGGTTGCCATGGATGTCGTGTTGAATGTTGGTGCTGCTTTCTGTGCCGCTTTTAATGTCGGTTTGCATAGACGTCTCCCGCGTGAGTCTTTCCGTTGTTATGAATGCCGTTGTTATGAATGCCGCTGTTATGAATGCCGTTGTAATTAATGTGTAAAGCTATAAAGCAAACGAGCCGAGCTTCCAAAAAACACTACTAAAAGCAGGGTATTAGATCGCTCTTCAATGTTAAAAATTCAAAAGGTAATGGTAAAAAAGGGATTGGTTATTGCCATGTCCGTTTCAACTGATACTGTTATTTAATACTGCTATCCGTTTTCACCCGTTAATGGCACCTGCTAGCGCAGAGCACTGGTTATTAAAATCAGGGTTCAGAACGTTTCCCCACCTAAATCCTACAAAACACAACATATAGTGGCAGTTGCTCCCAAACTACTGATACCAAAACCCTGCGCTCAGGGCCTGTTTTGGCTGCTATCGCTGGTTAAAAACCCGTGAAAACACTCAAATGGGTTCAAAAGTACGAGTTGATCTACTTGACAGCCTGCCTTGAAAACGCCTAATCGGTATTTAATGATATCTTGACGCTACAAGAGAGAAGTTTGTCACAAAACCCTATATATGGGGGTAAATTTCGAATGAGCTACAAGATAATGCGGTTTAAGGATTAATGCAAGCTGGAAAAAACGGTGGATAACTGTGTGTAAGGTGTGTGTAAGCCGTTAAAAAGCAGGGTAAAACCCTGTAAATACCGCATTGGCGCGGATTTTCTGCGTTAGCAAGCTTGTATAAGGATGTTAGATTTTTTTCTTCTAGTTCAGTGACTTGCTTATTACTACATATAGTGTCTCGATAAGAGTCTTGCACATACTTGTCACTAGGTGTGTTTTTTGGGGTGCGCCTTAATGCGCCCCTACCTGCATATATAAATTGATATTGCCGTCATCGGTAAAGCCAATGCCGAGATAAGCTGGCCCTAGTGGTGTTTCGCCGCCTAAATACACAACCGCAGAGTGCAATACATTGCGGTCTTCATCAAAGGTGTAAGCATTTTTCAGCTTTGCACCCTCAAGCCCTATGCCTAGGCGCATATCGCCATTTAAGCCCAGCGGCATACGGCCAATAATTCGTTCGCTGCGCAAATGCGTGTAGAGCGCGCTATTGGCAATAATTTGATTGGTGGCAAACGCGGATAGGTTTAAAAACCCACCGAGATAAGCGGCATTGGTTGCGGGTAAAATGCCGTGGGTAGAGCGGACATATGACGTGCGGCCAGCAAGCACAACATTATTCATAGGGTAGGCAAAGCTCAGTTCGCTGCTCAACTTGCCATAATTTTCTTGTGGCGAATCAAAATAATTGAAATTGCCAGACCAACCGCGCGAGGGGAAGTGCAAGCGATTGCGTTTATCTATAGTGACATCAAGTAACATGCCGCCATATTTTTGGTGGTAATTGCCTAGATCAATTGCGCTCACATCTGATGTGCTTTTAATGTTGTATTCACGCCAACCGATTTTTGCTTGACCATATATATCCAAGCTTTTACCTAGCGCCAATTCAGAATAGCTGCGTTGTAATTTGTATTCGGCAATTTTTTCGTCATTAAAAAATATGTTAAACACTTCGCGCTTGCGATAGTAAGAGGGTTGAATAAAGTAAGTTTGGCTCAGATTGAGTGGTTGATAAAACTCCATATCGAAACCCGGGCTGCTGCCAATATCACCCGTTGCAAAGATCTCGCCGCCATAACGATTTAACCAAGTACTGCGATAGGCGGCACGTAAATCAAAGTTAGTGTCCTGGCGAAATTCATTATTAATATCAAATCCTAGTGATATGTAGTCTGAACTCCATTCGCGTTCTACTGCGTTAATATTCAGTACGTTTTTGTTGTTTATGCGATTAATGCTGTAATCAACATTTTCATAAAAGCCATCGCCATATAAACGAATAAGATCTTGATCAAGTTGCGCGCGATTGAGTGGGCTTTCCAGTGGTTGGCGAATATGTTGAGCAATATATTCAGGTGATTGCCTGTTTAGTGGGCTGATAGCAATTTCATCGATTTGCGGGTATTGATGTGCCGCCGGCTTTTTATCCTTACGCCATGCCGTGTAGGTTTTTTCATCGGCTGAATATTGTTGTAGCTTTTCAAGTTGTAATTCGGCGGAACGTTTACCTATGTCAGCGGCGAGTTTGTAGTGCGTAAAATTGGTTGCCGAAAAGTCGCCAAGCGCCGGGATTAATAAAATATCTGTTGGTGTTAACAGGGATACTGAATGGGCAACATTTTGTTTGCCTAAAATGCCAATCATTTGTGAGGTTACGCTTAATAGCGAAACCACTTGCTCTGCAGGTTTTAATTTAGAGCCCACGTTCACTGCAATAATAATATCCGGATTGCACAACTCGCGCGCTACTTCAACGGGTAGGTTATCTACCAAGCCACCATCCACTAATTTGTGCCCTTGGTAATCTACCGGTGTCATCAATCCCGGCACCGACATACTCGCGCGCATAGCGAGCGGCAAGCTGCCTTTATCAAACACAAATTTTTCGCCGGTGCCTATATCGGTTGCCACAATCGCAAGGGGAATGGGCATATTTTCAATGTTGCGGTTGCCGTGATCCGCACCTACCAGAAAATTAAAAAATAGTTTGATTTTAGTGCCGCCAATAACACCTGGCTTCAGTTGCAAGCCGCGATCCGTTAAACCCATTTCAGTGCCGGATAAAAACCGTTTGGTGACACGTTTTTTGCGGTAACTTAATTGTGAATAATCGGCAGAATCTAAAAACATATCCGTCCAATTCGCGTTATCTAATTTTTCACGCATGTCTGCCGGTGAAAGCCCTGCGGCGTAACCCCCTGCAACTAAGCCGCCCATGCTAGTACCTACCACGCACGCGAGTGGAATACGCTCGCGCTCTAATACTTCTAGTACGCCAATATGTGCTGCACCGCGTGCGCCACCGCCACCTAAGACTAATGCAATGCGCGGTGCGGGTTTGACCTGTTCTGGTGTTTGGGCGTGGGAGTTGGAGAATAGAAAAGAAAAAAGGATAGATAAGATGAATGTATGATTTACATGGCGCGCTTGAAAAACATTCATCCGTTGATAATCCAAAATTGTGTTGATATTTAAATGAATTTTTAATTTAACGAGTTAGTTCATAAACACATATATTAACGGCAGATGCCAAGTTCAAAGACTCAATTGCGCCGCAACCGTGAATGGTAAATGCCTGTGCATGTAAATCGCTTAAGTATTCGTGCGGTACGCCGCGCGCTTCATTGCCAAATAAATAACAATCAAAGTCTTTAAGGCTTGCATCGCTGAGTGGTTTGCCTTGCATATCCAAACAGGCTATTTTTTTGAAGCGATTTTTTAAGGCGTCGAGTGGAACATCCAATTCCATCGCTACATGAAAAATTGCCCCCATGCTAGAGCGAACAACTTTAGGGTTGTAAGGGTCAACGGAGTTGGGGCTGAGCAATAACCGGAAATTTCCAAACCACGCGAGTGTGCGCAAAATAGTGCCGAGATTGCCGGGGTCTTGCACCTCGTACAAATAAATTGCTCGTTCGGTTTTTGTTGGGCTAGATGAGCTTGGCAGAAAAGGCACGACCGCAAGAATGCCCTGCGGAGTTTTGGTATCCGATATTTGCGCCATTTGTTTTTCGGTAATGACGTGGGTTTTGAAGTCTGATTGCCATGCTTGATATTGCTCGGTAACAAATAGCTCACTGTTTTTTAGAGATGGAATTTTTATCGCGGCTTTTTGCAACTCAAGCACCAAGTGTTCGCCTTCTACCAAAAAATGGCCGAATTCTTCGCGATATTTTTTTTGCTGCAGTTTTTTTACGTCGTCGAGTTTCATGCGCTCAAATCCGCCAGCATTGTTACTGCCACAGCTTCCGCAACTTTTATCCCATCTACACCCGCCGACAAAATCCCGCCAGCATAACCCGCGCCTTCACCGGCGGGATACAAGCCACGTGTATTTACACTTTGCAGTGAATCGTTGTCGCGTTTAATGCGCACAGGTGATGAGGTACGTGTTTCAATTCCGGTGAGAATTGCATCATCGCGATCAAAGCCGCGAATTTGTTTGCCGAATTCTGGCAGGGCTTCACGAATCGCTTCTATTACATAACTTGGAAGGGATGGCGTTAAATCGCCCAATAAAACGCCTGGCTTGTACGAGGGTTCTACTTCGCCAAATTCGCTGGATGCTTTGTTACGAATAAAATCCCCCACCAATTGCCCTGGCGCACAGTAATCGCTGCCGCCTAATGTGTAAGCTAGGGATTCTAATTTTTCTTGCAGCTCCACGCCGGCGAGCGGGCCGCCGGGGAAATCTTCTTCAGGTGTAATGCCAACCACAATGCCGGAGTTCGCATTGCGCTCATTGCGCGAATATTGGCTCATGCCGTTAGTGACAACACGATTGGGTTCTGAGGTTGCTGCCACGACAGTTCCGCCGGGGCACATACAAAAGCTGTACACCGCGCGGCCATTTTTGGCGTGATAAACCAGCTTGTAATCTGCAGCGCCTAATTCAGGGTGGCCTGCGTATTTTCCAAGGCGCGCTTTATCGATCAGCGATTGTGGGTGCTCAATACGGAAACCCACCGCAAAAGGTTTTGCTTCCACATAAACGCCACGCTCGTGGATTTTACGGAAGGTATCACGTGCGCTGTGACCGAGGGCGAGCACTACATAGCGGCTGTGTAACTTTTCGCCGTCGGCAAGGGTTACACCTTGAATGCGTCCATCTTCAATCAGGAAATCCGTCACCTTACTTTCAAAGCGCACTTCGCCACCGAGTGCACGAATTTCTTCGCGCATGGTGGATACCACGCCCGTTAAACGGAAGGTGCCAATGTGCGGTTTGCTCACATACATGATTTCTTCTGGCGCGCCGGCGCGGATAAATTCATGCATGACTTTGCGCCCGTAAAACTTCGGGTCTTTGATTTGGCTGTAGAGCTTTCCGTCAGAAAACAAACCGGCACCACCTTCACCAAACTGCACGTTAGATTCCGGCGTGAGCACCTTGTTGCGCCAGAGCGCCCAGGTATCTTTAGTACGTGCGCGCACTTCTTTGCCGCGCTCCAACACAATCGGTTTAAAACCCATTTGTGCGAGCGTAAGGGCTGCGAATAATCCGCAGGGGCCAAAACCAATGACCAGTGGGCGCTCGGTTAAATTTTCCGGCGCTTTGCCAACAGGATAGTAGTTGGTGTCGGGAGCCGGGCGGATATGAATGTCATCGCCTAAGCGTGCCAAAATACGATCTTCGTTATTGGCTTTGAGGTCGATGATGTAAACAAATTTTATTTCGCTGTTTTTCTTGCGCGCATCGT
>SYDJ01000212.1 GCA_005801205.1 Gammaproteobacteria bacterium | reverse complement strand
GCTTTAAAACAGGTTAAACTCATTCAAATCTTCCTAAATTTAAACATCATCTTGAAGTGTAAGCCCACTGCTTACGTTGATGTATTTATAGACTATTGCGATGACAATACTGTGTGCGCCAATTAACGCACCTGAGCCAATATAGCGCTTAAGACTTGGTCAATTGTCAAGGATGTGCTATCCAACACCAATGCATCATCCGCTGGCTTGAGCGGAGATGTCGCGCGCTGGGTATCACGATCATCACGCGCCTTAATATCACTGACCAGTTCGGCCATATTCACTTCAACACCTTTTTCATGCAACTGCTTAAAACGACGCTCTGCTCTTGCCTCTGCGCTTGCAGTTAAAAATATCTTTACCTGCGCCTCTGGAAATACAGTAGTACCCATATCACGGCCATCGGCAACCAAACCAGGAGCCTGAGCAAAATCTTTTTGACGCTGCAATAAGGCCGACCTCACCATTGGATAGGCCGCAATCAGCGAAGCACTCATACTCACATTTTCGTGGCGAATTGCGTCGGTAACATCATTCCCATCCAACACAATACGTGTCGTATTTCCAGCAATGTCGAATTTTACTTGAAGCTGACGCGCTATATCCGCGATGGCTTGCTCATCCTGAAGATCAACGCCCTGATTCAGGGCCGATAGCGCCACCAAACGATATAAAGCACCACTATCTAACAAATGGTAGCCAAAATGTTTGGCGACTAATTGACTAAGAGTTCCTTTGCCAGCACCACTAGGGCCATCAATAGCGATGACAAAAACGGATTTTGTATTCAAGACATTAACTGATTCTGTGTTCAAGAGGAGCGACCTTAACCAATGGATTGAATAATAGCTTTACAGGTTGCTACTGGGTCATGGGATTTGGTGATCGGGCGGCCAATAACCAAATAACTACTTCCCGCCGCTATAGCTGCATGAGGCGTTAAGGTGCGCTTCTGATCATCAGCCGGACTAGAATCCAAACGTATACCCGGAGTTACCAAGCAGAGATCATTTCCAAAATGACCGCGCAGCATCTTAGCTTCGCGCGCCGAACAAACAACCCCATCTAAACCACAATGCTGCGCAAGCCTCGTTAGACGCAATACATGTGCTTCTGGCTCTTCTGCAATCCCAACGGCGTGCAAATCATGCGCCTCAAGGCTGGTCAACACAGTAACACCAATAAGGAGAGGCTTGTGACCATTGTGATGATGTGCGTGCTGCTCAAGAATATCGCGCGCAGCTACCATCATGCGCTGACCGCCCGAGGCATGGACATTCACCATCCAAACACCCAGCTGCGCAGCAGCTTTAACTGCTTTGGCTGTCGTAGTAGGAATATCGTGAAATTTTAAATCCAGGAAAACCTCAAACCCCAAGCGCATTAAATACTCTACAACGCGGGGGCCGCAGGCGGTAAATAGTTCTTTGCCGACTTTCAAGCGACAATATTGCGGGGACAGGCGTTTAGCCATGTAAAAGCAATCGTCTGCGTTATCAAAATCCATTGCCACAATAATACGTGGACCTTGAATATCTATCATGGGATGCCTCGCTTGAAATGGAAAAGCCCAGATCGTTAATCTAGGCTCCCATTAAAACAAACTTCAGACAAATTCGCAGCACCTTAATGCCCGATGATGCGGATCGAAATGGATAACATATCCATTTGTTACCCATTTCTAGTTCAACATCCGTGTTGATGATCAAAAAACATCCTAATTTCGCAAGGCAACTCCATTGCCATCCAAAAGCTGAGCTTTAAATACGAATGCTTTTACGGTTAGCTTCTAGTGTTTTTTCACCAATGCCTTTTACTTCGGCAAACTGATCAACACTTTTAAAAGCACCGTTGGCTTTACGCCAAGCGACTATAGCTTCGGCCTTCTTAGCGCCAATGCCTTTTAATTTAGTTAAAGATTGAGCATCGGCCGTATTGATATTGATAACCTCTTGTGGAACAGCAGCAGCTGGCTTTTCAGCACTGGCAGCAGGCTTAGCAGCCACAGGTTTTGCAGGGGTATCGGCAGCGAAAACAGAGGATGAAAACACGACAGCAGCAACAACAAAAGCAGAGAAAATATTTTTCATACAAAAACTCCATGTAATTAATTAAACCATATTAGTTAAGTTAAGCTCGCGACTTCCTTCTGCGAGTGGGAGTAGATTAATAAAAATCATTAAAGGAGAACAGTGGCAAAACTCGGAGTTTCGTGTGAGACATATCCTACAAGCTGCCGATATTGAGAAGACTATCCCCGCAAAACAAAAAAGCTCCTATCCGCAAAGATAGAAGCTTTTTTGAGCACAGCACTTGTATTAATTCTTTTTCAACAACTGCGTCAGATCCGCCGCTCCCCAATGTGGGAAATGTTTGCGCACCAATGCATTTAACTCTACTTCAAATTCGCTGAAGCTTGTTTGTACAACAACAGTTTTATCATCAAGGCGCTTGATAACCATACCCGCACCCACAGTGATATTGGTAAGACGATCAATAACAATAAATGCACCGGTTGCGCGATTGTTTTTGTAGCCATCCAACACAACTGACTGAGTCAACAGCACATCAACAACAGCGATATCGTTTAACTGCAATTGCTCAACTTTAATTTCTTCTTGCGTGTTCACATCAATACGGTAGTGAATTGCCTCAAGCTGACCACTTACAGTTTTGCTTGCAAATTTAAACAAGAAATCCGATTTAGGTTGAACGGCTTTTTCAGTCATCCAAACAATATGTGCCTGCAGATGATTTGTCAGCGGAACATCTTCGCTCGCCAATGCAATCATATCGCCGCGACTTATATCTATTTCTGTATCCAGTGTCAGCGTCACTGCTTGACCCGCAAAAGCTTCTAGCAAGTCACCATCGTAAGTTACAATGGATTTTACGGTACTGGTTTTGCCCGATGGTAGCGCTTTGATGGCATCACCAACTTTTACAACACCAGAGGCAATGTTGCCGCAGAAGCCACGGAAATTTAAATTGGGGCGATTTACATATTGTACCGGCAAACGGAAATCAGAAAAGTTTTTATCGCCTGCAATAGGTACGTTTTCGAGAATCTCCATTAACGTCTCACCTTTATACCAAGGAGAAGACTCCGAGCGATTTACCACGTTATCACCATTCAATGCCGACATGGGGACGAAGAATACATTTTCCATTCCCAGTTTTTTAGCAAATGCCAAATAATCCGCTTTGATTTTTTCAAATACAGATTCGCTGAAATCCAGCAAATCCATTTTGTTTACCGCAACTACAATATGCTTAATGCCGAGCAGTGATGCGATGTAACTATGGCGACGAGTTTGTGTAACCACACCGTAGCGCGCATCAATCAAAATAAT
>SYDJ01000211.1 GCA_005801205.1 Gammaproteobacteria bacterium | reverse complement strand
CTGTAAATATGTTTCGCGCGGCCAGAGACTTCGCCGTCGATCTTGGCGCTCTGTAATTCACCACGCAACAGGCTCAGCATCTTGTCGATGTATTCTTGGCGCGCTAGACGGCGTTCATCCAAAAGTGTGGCGATTTGTTTGTATTCAACGGGCTCTAAGTAACGGAAAGAAAGATCTTCCAATTCCCATTTAATGTGGCCGATGCCGAGGCGATGAGCCAGCGGCGCATAAATATCGGACACTTCGCGCGCAACTTGGCGGCGGCGCTGGGGGCTGGTGGTTTTAACCGCACGAATGGCGCAGGTTCGCTCGGCGAGTTTAATGAGGGCAACACGTACGTCGTCCACCATCGCCACGAGCATTTTGCGAATCTTTTCCGCCTGCACTTCAACTTGATTGCCAAGTACACGATCTTCATTTTCATTGCGCTGGTAGCTAATGGCCGCCATGCGCAGCACACCTTTCACTAGCTTGCTGACGGTATCGCCAAATTGGGTTTGTACATCGGCAAGGGTGATTTTATTTTCGCGCACAGCGCGGTAGAGAATTGCGGCGACGAGAGCATCTTGATCGAGTTGTAAATCGGCCAAAATTTCGGCCATTTCTAAGCCGATGCGGAAACAAGTGAAATCTTCACCCCAATTGTGGTCGTCTTCGGTGTGGATATCCACCAAGGACAAGCTCACTTGGGCAGCGCGCACTAATTCTGCACGGGTGGTTTCGGTTTGGGCGTGGTGACTATTGAGGCGGTCAATCCACGCCTCAATATCTACCTGACCATCCGCCGCTATGGGGTGATCTTGACGAACTTTAACCATCTATTCGCTCCACATTCTTATTGTTAGCGACGTACGAACAACGCCATAGACTCAACATGCGCGGTGTGGGGGAACATATCCAACACCCCCACGGAGTCTAGCTGATAGCCCGCCGCGACCAAGACTTTTGCATCTCGGGCAAGGGTTGCAGGATTGCAACTGACGTAGACAATTCGTTTGGGGGAAAGTTTCGGCAGCTTATCAATGATCTCTTTGGCACCATCGCGCGGTGGGTCTAGTAAAACCGCATCGATCTTGCCGCAGGTTTGGTTGAGGCGATGCTCCGTCATAGTTAGCAAGTTAGCGGCAGTAAACTGCGCATTAGTAATGCCCAACTTAGTCGCATTTTCGCGCCCGCGCTGCACCATAGAATCCACGGCCTCAATACCAATCACCTCTGCGCATTTGCGCGCCAACGGCAAGGTGAAGTTACCTATGCCGCAAAACAAATCCAACACCCGTTCATTGCCTTTGAGCGCTAACAACTGCAAAGCCTGCGCCACCATCTTGGCATTCACATCTGGGTTTACTTGAATAAAATCCTGCGGGTGAAAATCTAATTCCAACTCGTAATCAGACAGGCGATAAGACATACGGGGGTCAAGATTCTGCCCGTTCAAATCCTGTAACTGATGTGCCTCGCCGCCCTGTAGCCACGCGCTAATATTCAAGCTGGCCGATAGTGCAGCGAGATTCTGTAAATCCACCTCACTTAAAGGCTGCACATGGCGCAACACCACGGCAGTTTTTTGTTCAGTGTGAATCAACTCAATATGAGTTACGGCTTCAGCAGCTCGCAATTCAGTGAGCCAGATTTTAAGCGGTGCCAGCAGACGATTTAGCTCGGGCGCAAGCACACTACACAAATTCACCTGCACCAACTGCTTACTGTTGCGCTTACGGAAGCCGAGGGTCACTTCACCCTCGCTATAATCAATACCCAAGCGCGCACAGCGGCGATAGCCATGGCCTGCTGAGGTGATGGGCGCTAACACGTGTTTGGGTTTAACACCGCCCCACAACTCCAACTGCTGCAAGACTGC
Source organism: Gammaproteobacteria bacterium (assembly GCA_005801205.1). Classification (GTDB taxonomy): domain Bacteria; phylum Pseudomonadota; class Gammaproteobacteria; order Pseudomonadales; family Cellvibrionaceae; genus Cellvibrio. The sequence continues at coordinate 10,520 of SYDJ01000211.1, read as the reverse complement.
CGCTTGTTTAAAGGCGACTTGGTTTTCAGTGCTCCAGTGCTGCAACTGACAGCCGCCGCAGTCGGCATAGTGGGCGCACACTGGCTCAATGCGCTCAGGCGATGCTTCTAGTAATTTATCAAAACGGGCTTCTGCGTAGCGGGCGTGATCGCGCACTAAACGCGCGCTAATGCGCTCGCCGGTCAGTGTGCCATCCACAAATAGCGTTTTGCCGTTCCATTGGGTAATTCCACGGCCATCGTGACCCATGCGGTCAATCGTGAACTCACCCAAACGCATATCGTCCATCGGCTGCGCTTTTTTCTCGGTGCGCGGTCGGTTTAAGCGCGGAGTAGCCTCTAACTCAAAGGCAAAAGGCACCGCACCAGCAACAGGCTTTTCAGCGACTTTGGATGAGCGAGGTTTTTGGCCTAGCTTTCCTGATACACCTGATTTGCTAGGCTTTTGAGATGACGGCTTTTTAGGGCCTTTAGGATTGGACATTAAATATCTCGATTGTGGACATTAAACCCCCTCGGCAACTGCTCCTGCGTTACTCTGCTTTCCTGCACCCATGCAGTCGTGCCAACCGGCCTCTTGAAAAGGGGGGAAAGAGAGGGAGGGGGTATCGTAACACTACTTGTTAAGCTCAGTATCCAACCAGGCTATACGGGCTTTCTGCCAATTAATAAGCGCTTGCACTTCTAGATCGTACGTGCCCAGTGGCGTATGTTTAATCCAGTCCGCAAAATCATTAATCGACCAAAGTTGGTAGTTTTTCTGTTGCTGAGCATCCAGCCACGTGGCGCGTGCTTGCGCATATTGCACAATGTAATCTAGCTTACCTTCGCTTTTTAGGGTGTTCCAACGCGCTTTTACTTGGGCTTTAAAAGCAGGGTCTTGAAAAAGGCGATCAAACCACGGTTTTTGACGAATATGCCAGCCCACCGGATTATTGGCATCATCGTAGCCCGCATTGCCCATTGCCAAATCAAAATCCCATATTGGGCCAAAGAAGAGTTTGCCATTGCGCTTTTTGTACATGTAAAAACTGGATACAGCGCCATCCACATTCCGTAGAAGTTCGTTCACCAAAAAGTAATCAATAACAGAGCCCACATCCAAATAGGCGTTGTAGCCTGTATTTACATCTTTAAAATTAGCACCGAATAAAGCTGCCTCAGTGTCATTAATATAGTTGGTGATGTAGTCGCGCTGCGCGGCCCATGCATTATCAATCAGCGTTTCTGGCGTATCCACACAGAAGGGCTGCATACCGTGGTTTGATTCAATACAGTAATCAGTTTTTAGCAGGGTGTTTTCGTTGTTTACGCAGAAGCTTTCCCACGTATTACCCAAACACCACGCCTTACTGTGACGAAAATCCACTTCCAATAAGTAACCACCGGATATTTTGTCGGCGGCTGTATCACCCACTTTTAGTTCAGGAATGTTCACACGGTTTGGATCAACACGGATATGCTCGACCAATTGATAAACACCTTGGTAAACACCGTTTAGCGTTAACTCAACATACTTTGAGCGAGGGGTATATTCCATTCCTAGGTTGCGGCTAAACATAAACGCAATATCGTTGCGCATCAGTGTTTTATCAGCATAGTTGGCCAAAAGCACCCAGTTCTTGCCTTTGGGCATACCCAGTAGCGACGTTGAGTTGGTGAGTTTTAGACGAAAAGGCTTTTTGACCCACCCCCAGGTTGAGTTGCCGCGACCACGCACCTCCAATGTACCTTCAACAGCAGCACCACCAACATCCGCCAAGGTAAAACTACCTTTGAGGTAATCTTCTTTCGACAAAATTGGCGCACTGCCATCCGTTTTCAGATTTAACACAGGTAAGGCATCAGTTGTGCCAACGGGAAAATCAGCAGGCAGACTAGTCGCTACCGAGCTTTTACTTGAACTACTTGAAATACTAGATGCAAGTGAACTACTTGAAGAACTTATCGCTACAGCAGACGATTCCGATGAAGCAACCGAGACAGAAGACCCACCACCGCTCCCACCACACGCCTGCAAAACCAGAACAGCAATGACCAGAAAAAAACGTTTTACCGACATAAAAATCTCCTATTAATTATTGTTTGACCTATTTTTTAGCTTGCATTAAACAATCCCGACGACAAATATCTATCGCCGCGATCACAAATAATAGCCACTATAACTGCGCCCTCCACCTGCTGACTTAAACGCAATGCCGCAGCGACAGCCCCACCAGACGACACGCCGCAGAAAATCCCCTCTTTACGAGCAAGTTCACGCATGGTGTGTTCAGCTTCTTCTTGCGACATTCCGACAATGTCATCTACACGACTTTTGTCGTAAATCCTAGGTAGATAGGCTTCTGGCCAACGACGAATACCAGGAATACTGGCGCCCTCATCTGGCTGAAGCCCTATTATTTTGATGTCAGGATTTTTTTCTTTTAAATAACGCGATGTACCCATGATGGTACCTGTAGTACCCATGGAGCTTACAAAATGGGTAATCAAACCGCCCGTTTGCTGCCAAATTTCTGGGCCGGTGGTTTTATAGTGGGCGAGCGGGTTATCGCCATTGCCGAATTGATCCAATACTTTACCCTTGCCTTCAGCCTGCATTTTGGTAGCGAGATCTCGGGCACCTTCCATGCTCTGTTCTTTGGTCACCAAAATCAGTTCCGCACCATAGGCGGTCATAGCGGCTTTGCGCTCGGCAGTGCTGTTGTCCGGCATAATCAGAATCATGCGGTAACCTTTAATTGCCGCCGCCATTGCCAAGGCGATTCCGGTATTGCCGCTAGTAGCCTCAATCAGTGTATCGCCAGGTTTAATATCGCCGCGCGCTTCAGCTTGCTGAATCATGGACATGGCAGGGCGATCTTTCACAGAGCCAGCAGGGTTATTACCTTCCAATTTCACCAGAATTGTATTGCTGGTCACACCTGGCAAGCGCTGTAAGCGCACCAGTGGTGTATTGCCAACAAAGGCTTCGATGGTGGGAAAATCCATAATAACCTCTAACAAAAAAATGGCGATTGCACAGGCTGACAAAGGGCGGCTATTCTACCGCCCAATGACTTGGGCGGCACTATTTATTCGCTCTATTCACACCCTATTTTTTTAAGGATTTATTGATATGCCGAGCGCATCCAAAAGCTTTAAACATAATGTCTGGCAATTAATTTTTGTACCTGCGATTGCAATTGCGATACTGCTATCCATATCCCTAGCTTCCTTTTGTTTATACGAGCTGTCTAAATTTGTGGATATGCGTGGCAGTGCCATGACTCGTAAAACAGCGCAATTGATTTACACACCCATCGTTCAAAACGATAAAGTTCTCCTGCAAGCCTTACTCGATGGCTCTTTGGAAGATCCTTATATTCGCGCACTGCATGTACGCATCGACAACACCGGCGAAACGTTTCACAGCGGCCCAGAATTTTTACCCACTATCGATCAAGGTTTATCACCTAACAGCCTTGAACCCGTTCGACGCGAAACCCGTCGCACTGTTTTGTTTTCGCACCCCATTATCAATAAAGAAGGCCTAAATTCCATCGGCTGGGTGGAAGTTGAAATGCTTTCGTCCCCCTATATGGTCATTCACTATCAAACCATTTTAATTACCATTGCCATTACCTTAGCGTGCCTCTTGATGGCGGCATTTTTAGCCGCGCGTTTATTTCGCAACATTACCGACCCGCTTAATCATATTAAAGAAGTGATTAATCATCTTGCGCAAGGCAAATTGCAAACGCGCGTTAACCCACAAAAAAGCCGCGAATTCGCCTACCTTGCCAATGCCACAAATAATATGGCGGAATCCTTGGAGCACGCCCAGCAAGACTTACAAAATCATATTGAACAATCCACGCAAGATTTAATTGAAACATTAGAAACCATTGAAATTAAAAATATTGAATTAGACATAGCACGCAAAGAGGCGATTGAAGCAAGCCGAATTAAATCAGAATTTTTGGCCAATACGAGCCATGAAATTCGCACACCACTCAATGGCATTTTAGGTTTTGTAGGGCTGACATTAAAAACCAATATTGATGAACAACAAGCAGAATATTTACACACCATTCGTGACTCTGCACAAAACCTCTTAACTGTTATTAATGGCATTTTGGATTTCTCTAAAATTGAAGCAGGTAAACTCACCCTAGACTATGCGCCTCTACCTCTACGACAAACGATTGATGAAACCTTGCATACACTTGCTTCTGATGCGCATGAAAAAAACCTACAACTAATCGCAAAGTTCGACCCCAAAATTCCAATGCAATTACTGGGCGACTCTTTACGCTTCAAACAAGTGTTATCTAACCTCATCAGCAACGCTATTAAATTTAGCGCACAGGGCAATATTCTTGTACAGGTCAGCGCCATTGCGCAGCAAGAAACCCATCTCATGCTAAAAATCAGTATTACTGACCAAGGCATAGGCTTAACCCATGACCAGCAAAAAGATTTATTTAAACCCTTCTCGCAAACCGATGCCTCCAGTTCACGCGAGCAAGGTGGCACAGGTTTAGGTTTGGCTATTTGCAAAGGTCTCGTTGAGCGCATGCACGGGGAAATAGGCGTAGAAAGTGAACTCGATAAAGGCTCAACCTTTTGGTTTACCGCACGTTTAGGCATAGATAAGAAGCAACTCGTTGAATACTCCTTGCCCAACCTAGAACAACACCGAGCACTTGTTTGCAGCAATAAACCAACATCATTAGAACAACTACAATCACTCTTGAACGAATGGAATATGCGGCAGGATGCCATCACTGAAATACACGACATATTCCCCAGTATTCGCAAGGCACATAAAACTGATCCGTTTGATATTTTAATTTTGGATATAGCGGCAGATGAACGAAAAATTCCATCTGCACTGTTAAATAACATCACCGAACAATTAACCGATGAATTTGGCTGCAACGTTATCGCCTCTTGCACGCCTGCACATCAACGCATGTTTCGCGATAATGGAAACAACTTGAAAACCAGTTTTATCAATAAACCCATAGGCTATGAAACACTACTAAAATTAATTTGCGAAAAACTTGGTGTTGGCCTGCTCGATGCGCACCACGAGCACAACAATTATCAAGCGCAAAATCTACCCAGCACCTCAGTATTACTGGTAGACGACAACCCAGCCAATTTACAACTTGCCTCAGAGTTATTGCGCGGCTTAAATACACTCGTTGTACAGGCCAGCAACGGCTTGCAAGCCATTGATGCCTGCAAAACACAAAAATTTGATGTGATTTTTATGGATATCCAAATGCCCGGCATGGATGGCTTTCAAACAACCAAACACATTCGTGAATTAGAAACAGATTCATCGCGCACCCCCATTATCGCACTCACGGCGCATTCGCTCACCGAACAAAAAGCCCAACTGTTAATTGCAGGCATGGATGACTGTATTAGCAAACCCGTCAGCGAGAGCCAGCTCGCTCACATTATCAATCGCTGGACATCTGTCAGCGGCAAAAAAGAAGTTGTCGTTGCACAAGAAGCCGTCGTGCAACAAGATAAGCTACCGCTCAAAGACAGCAACGCAGAAACCAATACCTCCGTCGATATCAATTTGTGTTTGAAGCTAGCCAACAACAAACCCTTGTTAGCCCGCGATATGCTAAAAATGATGCTGGATGGACTGACTTGCGAGCAGGCACAAATCAACCAAGCCATTAGCGATGGCAACGATGAAATGTTAAATGAATTAATTCATCGTCTCTATGGCAGCAGCTGTTACTGCGGGGTACCACGCTTGAAAAGTATTACTGGGCTACTCGATAAACTAATGCAAACACACAAGGTTGACGAAGCGAAAAAAGCGATAGATTCGCTGAATAGTGCAATTGATGATGTTTTAGCGTGGGGGGCGGATCGCGACTTGAATGAAGTGTTTGGTATTAACTAAACAGCCCTCTACTCATGAGTGGCTTAGAGCCGAGCAAAGGTTTGAGCAATATGCGTGAGATGCGCTTCGCCGTTTGTTTGACTTCCGGCAAGGAAAAATCGCACTGAGCTATGGCATTAATATGCGCACCACAGAATTGAAAATGTAAGGGGACATCGGCATGCGCAAAATAAACACCCTGCGAAGGGTCAAGACAATAATTTACCTGAGCACTAATCGCATCACCGGATTTTGCATCCACCTCAAAATCAATGCCGTAACCCAACTCATGTAGCAACTGAAACTCAAAGCAACGTAGCACCGGCTCTAAATCTTGCTGCGCACTTAAAGCCTGTAAACTTTGTTCATACAAATTATAAATTTCAGGGTGAGCATCTAACTCTGGCAGCAAGCGCTCCAATAATTCATTCAGGTAAAATCCACTAAACAAGTGTTTAGCAGTGAGCGCGAAATGTGCCCCCTCTGCCTCAAAATGCGTGAGCAGTTTTAAATCAGTTTTACCTTGAAAGGAAATTAATAAACGGGTGAAGGGATTTAAGAGATTGCGTTTTGGTGTTTTACGCGAGCGAACTCCACGCGCCACCGCCGTAATACGACCAAATTCCGGCGTAAGGAAATCAACCAGCATACTGGTATCGCGATAAGGGCGCGTATGCAGTATGTAGGCTGGTTGATGCTCAGCAGTGATGCGCATAATTATAAGTCGTTGTAACCCAAACTACGCAGTGCGCGTTCATCGTCAGACCAGCCAGACTTCACTTTCACCCAAAGCTTCAACATAATTTTCATGTCGAATAGTTTTTCCATATCCTTGCGGGCATCTGTGCCAATCAATTTAATACGTTCGCCTTTATCGCCAATTAGAATACGTTTTTGACCATCGCGCTCCACCAAAATGAGCGCAGAAATATTCAGCAGATTACCTTCCTGCTTAAATTCTTCAATCTCTACTGCCATTTCATAAGGCAACTCATCACCCAATTGACGAGTGATTTTTTCGCGCACAATTTCTGCCGCCATAAACCGCGAACTGCGATCAGTAATTTGGTCTTCAGGATACATGTGCATGCCTTCCGGCATACGATCAATAATCAACTGCTCCAAACGATCCAAATTTACATTGCGCAAAGCAGAGAGCGGAATGATCTCTGCAGCATTTAATTTTTTCGCCAATACGTCCAAATGCGGCAGGAGTGATTCTTTATCGTCAATTTGATCGACTTTATTCACCGCCAAAATAATTGGGCAAGAGGCGTGCTGCAATTTTTCTGCAACGGCTTCGTCTTCTTCTGTCCAAATAAAACGATCCACCACAAACACAACTACATCCACATCTTTCATGGCGGTATTGGCAGCGCGGTTCATATAGCGGTTAATAGCCTTCTGTTGCCCTAAGTGCATACCAGGCGTATCCACAAACATAATTTGTATGCCGCCTTCGGTTTTAATGCCCACCACATTATTGCGTGTGGTTTGCGGCTTGCGCGAGGTGATACTGATTTTTTGCCCGAGGATATGATTCAGTAATGTGGATTTACCCACATTGGGGCGACCAACGATAGCAACATAACCACAACGAGTAATTTGGGGATCAGAAAAATCTGACATAGTTAAGCCTAAAATAGTTAAACCTAGAGATGAGTAATACAAATTTGTAGGGTGGAAAAGTGGAGCGCCTTCCACCACTGAGCAGGAGATCAATCTATTGTCGGTTGGCGCTGCCGCTGTACTCGCAGCTTATCCAACCTACAACATCATTAAATATTTAATAAACGCAATACTTCTGTAGCCGCAAGCTTTTCAGCTTCACGGCGATTACTCGCTTGCGCGCGCACGGGCTGTTTCAATAAAACCACGCGACATTCAATGGTAAAAATTTGCGCGTGGGATTCGCCAGCAGCCTCAACCACTTCATATTCAGGTAAGGGCTTACGCAGGCTCTGTAGGTGTTCTTGCAGTTGAGATTTTGAATCCTTTGCGGTTGTATCTACCGTGAGTGACGCCAAACGCGATGCATACCAGGTCAAAACATGTAACCTGCAGGTTTCAAAATCGGTTTCAGTGTAGATGGCTCCAATTAAAGCCTCTACCGAATCCGCCAAAATGGAATCGCGTTTATGTCCACCTGATTTCATTTCACCTTCGCCCAGAACCAGGCACTCGCCTAATTCAAATTCGCGCGCAATTTCAGCCAAGGTCTCCCCCTTTACTAACTGCGAACGCAAACGACTGAGCTGCCCTTCTCGCGTATCACCAAAGCGCTTGAATAAGGCCTCGCCAATCACGAAATTTAAAATCGAATCGCCTAAAAATTCAAGGCGCTCATTATTGTGAGCGCCATGGCTGCGATGGGTCAGCGCCAGCTGCAGTAATGCAGGGGCTTTAAATTCATAACCTAAACGCTGTTGTAATTGCTGATATTTAATACTTAACGGGTGCACATTATTTGCCAAGAGGTTTGCAACATAAATTTGGCTGCTCTGCATCCAAATGGTTTTGAAAGCTAGTTACCACATCAATATTGTAAAACAAGTTGGTTCTATTTTCGTAATCGATGGTGATCAACAATGATTTCGTTTTACGATCAATAACGATTGCTTGAGGCCCTTCGCTACGGACATTATTAACCAAATAAAAATTCAGGAGTTTTTTTCTGATTTCAGAGTCTGACATCTCTGAAAGATTCCTGCCTGGTTCAATTAAAGATTTCAAAGCCTTCTCAACATACATATTTTCAGCATACATGGGCACTACGGCGAAACCAAACATGCCACAGAATGCCACAATCGCTAATACAAAAATCCAACTAACCATGGTAAGCCCAGCTTGCTGCTTCAGGCTTTTTATACGAGGGGTAGATTTAACACTTAGCAAAGTTTTCATATTGGCACCTGTTAACAAATAGGATTATTATTTAACAACACCTACATTACTAAAACTGGGAATGCTTAAAAATTCTTCCCAATGCATCCAGACCGCAAAAGCTTTACCCACAATAGCATCTTCAGAGACAGTACCCCAGGCGCGACTGTCGCCGCTGTTATCGCGGTTATCACCCATCATAAAGTAGTGACCTTCTTCTACCACCCAAGTTTGATCACCAGCACTCAATTGGCTGGGTTGATCGCAAGTCTGCATAGTGTGCGTACGGCCATTTATATTTTCGTTAGCAACTGTTAACTGCAAGCGGTGATTCATACAAAATGAGCCCCACTCAGGAAAGACACGTTTAACAGTTTCGCGCTTAATCTCAACGCCGTTTAAGTAAAGCACATTATTGGCGTAGCGAACTGTGTCGCCCGGTAAACCTATTACTCGTTTAATAAAGTAGGTTTTAGGCTGATGCGGTGGAAAGAACACCATCACATCACCACGCTGCGGCTTACCAACAGGTATAAAGGTTTTGTTAAGCACCGGAACCCGTAAACCATAGGCAAACTTATTCACCAAAATAAAATCGCCAATTTGCAGAGTAGGAACCATTGAGCCCGAAGGAATTTGAAAAGGCTCAACCAAAAATGAACGCAAAAAGAACACAATAAACAGCACAGGAAAAAAGGATTTGGCATACTCAACCGGAACCGGCTCTTTGCCCGCTACAGCCTTGGCCGTTTCATAGGCATCTTTTTTATGTTCATCGGCAAGATTGATATTGCGAAATTGCTGCTCAACTGCTGCCAACTTAGCTTTGCGTGAGCTCGCAAAAAATACGATGTCAACCAGCCATATAATGCCGGTGATCAGTACTGCAAGCGTGAGAATTAACGGAAGATTAATGCTGCTCATGTATTTTACCGACCTTAATAGTGTCTATTTCTCGTTTGATACCTTTAACGGCTGTACCCGACCAAGATCGAATAGAGCGCGAAGTATTTTTACGAATCTATTTTTAATACCGCAAAGAAAGCTGCCTGTGGAATCTCTACGCTGCCCACTTGCTTCATGCGTTTTTTACCGGCTTTTTGCTTCTCTAACAATTTCTTTTTACGCGATGCATCACCACCGTAACATTTTGCTGTTACATCTTTGCGAAGCGCTTTCACAGTAGAACGGGCGCAAATCTGCCCACCAATCGCAGCTTGAATTGCTACATCGTACATTTGGCGAGGGATCAATTCTTTCATTTTTTCGGTGAGCGAGTGCCCCATTCTCTGGGCCTTTTCACGATGCACAATAATGGCTAAAGCATCTACTTTCTCACTGTTGATAAGCACATCCAATCGCACCAAATTGGCCGACTGAAACCGCACAAAACTGTAATCTAAAGACGCATAACCACGACTTACCGATTTCAAACGATCGAAGAAGTCGGTAACCACTTCGTTCATCGGCAGCTCATAGCGCACGCGCACTTGCGAGCCGGTGAATTGCAAATCTTTTTGTACACCGCGCTTGTCGATACACAGCGTAATTACATTACCCAAATGTTCTTGTGGCACCAGAATATTGGCTTCCACAATTGGCTCGCGCATATCTTCTATCGAGCCTGGGTCGGGCAACTTGGAGGGGTTATCGACATAGATAACGTCGCCGCCGCCCCCGCTGGCAGCTTTCAACATATCGGCTAGGCTGATTTTCTTGCGCCGGCGACGGGGTCGCTCCCG
>SYDJ01000210.1 GCA_005801205.1 Gammaproteobacteria bacterium | reverse complement strand
GTGCAGGTTCCTTTTGTGCAGCACCGAGCAAAACGGCTTCAAGTACGCTGCCACAGAGGAATATGACCGAAAGATACGCACCAGCGCCTAAGGCTATACGAGCTTCAGCAAGACGTTTTTCCACAATTGGCGTGAGTTGAGCTTCAATGGGTAACTTTTGGATATTGGGAACTATAAATTCGTGATGGAGAAAATCGTCAATTGTTTGCGATGATTTTGTAGGCGAAGCTTTCCCAGTCAATCGTGCAACAATCTCACGCGATTTTTCAAGAACCGGCGTATCCACTTCAAGATTGTTGAGGTCGCAATTAGCCTCGTAGGAGGCAAGCATTTCTGTTAATACTTGTCCGACCAAAATATCTAACTCAACCTCCCAAAAAGCCCGAAGTTTTTTAGCTTTAGACGTACCATAGGTTTGATATTTTGAGCCATGAATATCTACATTATGGCGTTGGAAAATCTTGCCAAAGGTAGCATCGGAGTAGTCAAGAACATAGCCACTTTGCATGCCAAGCAATTTTTCAAGGTAGCGCTTATCAATATCTGTAAGGGTGCTCATCCTTTCTTCCCTCTTGTTGTTTTCTTCGCGGGTTTGGCATCCGCTGCTGTCATTTTCGTATAAAGATCAAATAATTTTTCTAAGCGTTCGGTATCGTTTTTAAAGCGGCGACCAATATAAATACGTTCCAGTACTTCGTCATTTTGTTCATGGGCATGACGCAAGTTTTCTGGCAAGTTTTCTGGATCGTATAAATCGGCAATGGTTTTTGGGAAATGAGCTTCGCGCGCTAAAAGAATATTTTCTGCGCAGGCGGTTAAGTCGGCTTTGTTTTGTTCGGTAAGAATGGGGACAGGAAAAGTATTCCAACCCATAGTATTGGAGTAGCGAAAATCTGTTTTCATTTTCCCGCAGACAGTACCAATCCAAACTAGATGTAGGCGAGAGGCTATAATTGCCATATTCCAAAGAGGTGCATCGTATAGAGCGAATGCGTTATCCGAAACTACTGAGTGAGCCGTGAGTAAGCCAACAGGTAGATACTCGCGCGACTCTGATGAAACCTTTGGTACAACAATTGACGATTCAATGCCTCGCCCTTGAATTTGCTTAAAACGATGAGGACGATCGGCGTAAGCTCGTGTTGATTCAGCATCACTTGCCAACCGCATTGCCCGAACGCCCTCAAGACGGTGAGCAATAAATGGTATTTTTAATGCCTCGGATACTTGATCATCTTCAATCCAAAAGCATTTCCTCACAATTCCTTTAACAAACTCTTGGGAGCCCACAAAATCAAATAGATATTTAGATATGCCAATATTATTCCATACTGCATTTTCAGCATCTTCCGCGGTGAATAAGAGATGTCCTCCGTCTTTTGGCATATTACCGAGATCCATATATGCCCCGCCCGATATTGACTTTCTCTCTGGCTGAATAACGATATCTGGGCCTGAAACCAAATATGCATTTATATTGTTAACTTGTTTCGTAGCAACTTCATCTTTTTCTACCGCTGAATATAAAACCTTGGGCTTTCGATAGTTTTTAGATATCCCAACAATTATAACAATTACGCCAGCATTGTGACTTGCAAGATTTGCCCATTTAAAAGATGTATGAGCAAAAGCTATTTGAAAACCTGTTTCAAATATTAACGGCCACAAAATAGGAACTTGTACCCCTTGGCAAATCGAATTTGTTGACACGAATGCTGTTGAAGTAGAAGTTTCTCTTCCATACTCGGCTGCTTTCATAAACCAGCCGGCAACATAGTCAAGTGTTTTCCAGCCATTTCCATATTTTGAGAATACTACTTTTAAATCTGCTTTCTGTTCGTTTGATTGCCATTTGCTTCCGAGGTATGGTGGGTTTCCGCAAATGTATGTTTCACCACCCTCATTTTCGAAATCAATCTCAGCTTGTTCGAGTGGTGTGCCAAAAAGATCATCTGATACCATTTTTACGCCCGTCCCAGTGGACGGACAAACGCTCAACCAATCCAATCGCAACGCATTACCGCACACAATCCAATTTTGCGCATTGAGTGGTAAAAATGTCGCCAACGCATCTTTCTGTCCACGGTAAATCACATCGCACTGGAACTCGGCAATGATGAGCGCCAAGCGCGCGATTTCTGCGGGGAAATCTCGTAGCTCAATACCGCGAAAGTTTGTTAATGGAATATCACTAGCAATATTTGCTTCATCACGGCGGCGGTTAATTTCAGCCTCAATCTCACGCATTTGTTTGTAGGCAATTACCAAAAAATTACCCGAACCACAGGCAGGGTCAAACACACGAATGCGAGCCATGCGTTTGCGTAAGTTCAACAATTTAGCTTTGTTATCGCCCGCCGCTTCAAGTTGCGCGCGCAAGTCATCCAAAAATAAAGGGTTTAATACTTTTAAAATATTGGGCACGCTGGTGTAGTGCATACCCAAAGCGCCGCGCTCTTCGTTATCGGCTACCGCCTGAATCATGCTGCCAAAAATATCAGGATTAATTTTTTTCCAATTCAAGTTACCGGCATGAATAAGGTAGGTACGTGCCATGCGCGTAAAGCGTGGCACTTCCGTGCTACCGGAAAATAGGCCGCCATTAACGTAGGGGAAAATATCTGCCCAAGGGCGAATGTTCGCTGCAACTCGATAGCGATTATCTGGAATGCCTTCATGTCGCGTGGGAGTGTTCATGGCCAAAAAAATATGACTCAGCACTTCATGAGTGTTGCTACCATCGCGCTCACTCATTTTTTCAACGGTTTGAGTAAATAGCCCCTCACCATTAAAAATATCGGTATCTTCCGCAAAGAAACAGAAAATCAACCGCGCCATAAAGTGGTTCATATCATGGCGGCGGTCTTCTGTTGCCCAATCAGGGTTTTCACGTAAGAGTTCAACATAGAGCTTGTTTAATCGCCCTGTCGCACGCACGTCGATGGGGTTATCTTTAATTTCCTTGATGGTAGAAATGCCACCAAGCGGCAAGAAAAAACCAAAGTGATTTGGAAAATCTTCGTAAGAGCAAGTAATAGTTTCATTGCTATTTAGGTCTTCCGCTTCCAGTGTTTGTCCATCGGTAGCCAAAATAAATTTAGCTTTGGCTTTGGTGGTGGCGGGGCTTTGGCGCACTGCATTGAAGGTATCGCCTACTAAGCCAGCGTCACAGACTGCAATATGAATATTGCTGCGCAGCAACACACCGCCTTTTACATCGGATGTATTGTTATTGCCTGCACGCAAACGCTTTAACGCGGTGTCTTTATTGCCAAAGGCTGCCAAAAATGCGAACGGAAACTCAGCAGCATCAAAAGGTTGCTGTGCAAGGTCAGAGATGGCTTGTTCAATTTCTACAGCGTTCATGTATTGGGCTAACTCAAAAGCGTTTTAATTAAATTTTATTGTGTGAGATTTGGAAAATACCAAGGCTCTGCATGTTCGGGTATTTCCCACCGCAATGGCGACTTACTGCTAGTTTCACTGAGCAAACCTTCGCTTTTTAATTGGCTTAATAACCGGCGCGCGCTGCGGTCTGG
>SYDJ01000209.1 GCA_005801205.1 Gammaproteobacteria bacterium | reverse complement strand
ATTCACAATCACCATGTCTGCGTCACTGTAGCTGGGCACAATGTTGTATCCCTCTGTACGCAATTGAGTGAGGATTCGCTCGGAATCCACCAGATTTTTTGGGCAGCCTAGCGACACAAAGCCAATAGTGTTCCCTTTGTTTATACCAGCCTGTGCTTGGCTGGCAAGCGTTTTGGCGGGAGTATCCAAAGTGGTAGTTTGTGACGGGTCGAAAGTATTTACGGTCATAGGTTCTCGTGTGCAAAGTAAGGCTTGATGCAGAGCTGAAAAAGGCGGCTATTGTAGGCGTTTAGCCATTAATTTGCATGGAAGATATCTCGACTTAACAAAAAAATCCCTGCGCCTTGCCAGAGCGAACAGCCACTTTGCGCATTTTTTTCTGGCACAAATTCACACCCTAAGCACTTTAGGTTTTGACAGCAAGTGGGACGCATTCCCCCCCAAATCCCCCTAGCCTCTGCTCGCCCGGTTCTACCTCGGGATAACTACATGATTCAGAACAATAACGCCCCCTACAACAATAAATGGAGAAACTCCTAGATGACAAAATTATCTCTCGGCAGCTATTTACTAACCCTCTGTGCGCTCGCTGGTTGCGGTGGCGGCTCATCAGGCGGTAATAGCACACCCAGTTCAGCAGCAGCTTCCAGTGCCAGCTCGCTTATTAGCTCAAGCTCCTTAAGCTCGAGTTCTAGTAGCTCTAGCAGTGCAGCAAATTCCAGCACTGCCGCTACGGCCAGCCTTAAAATTGAAGCTGAAGACTATATCGATTATTACGATACCAACGCGGAAAATAAGGCCGGTGCCGATTACCGCAAAGGTGATGGCGTAGATATAGAAACCTCTACCGATACCGGCGGTGGGTACAACGTTGGCTATATAGATAGTGGCGAATGGCTTGAGTTCGCAATTAAAGTCACCAAAGCGGGCGCATTCAGCGCAAATGCTCGCGTCGCCTCCGCGCAAAATGGCGGCAAACTGTATTTTGAGGTTGATGGCACTAAAGTCGGTGAAGAAATTACTACGCCCAATACCGGTGGCTGGCAAAGCTGGCAAACCACCAGCACAAGCCTAGGCAACCTAAGCACGGGAATTCACCGCCTGTGTGTACAAATGAAGAGTGGCCCTTTTAATCTCAACTGGATTGAATTGAAATCGGCAGATGGCGGAAGCCTTGAATCGGCAACCCCCACCAAAACAGGGACATCGGTATGCGATCACCCAGTCGCCCCGCCAACCACTACGGTTCCCACCAAAATACGTATCAACCAATTAGGCTATCTACCAAGTTCGCAAAAAATAGCCATAGTGCCCGGCGTAGTTGCAACCAGTTTTACAGTAGTTGATGGTAGTAACACTGAAGTTTTGAGCGGCTCCCTTACAGATGCTAAAACATGGGAGCCCGCGTTGGAATCTGTAAAGCTTGCCGATTTTTCATCTATCACCAAAGCGGGCACTTACAAAATCCGCGTTACGGGTGTTGACGATCAACCCGCGTTTACCATTTCTGATTCTGCTTACACTGCCGTAAACGCTGCCGCGCTCAAAGCCTTTTATTTCAATCGCGCCAGCACTGCGCTACTTGCTGCTAATGCAGGTGTTTATGCGCGTGCATCTGGCCATGCAGACACCACCGTAAAAATTCATGCATCTGCAGCAACGGCGGCGCGCCCTCAAGGCACAAATATTTCTGCGCCCAAGGGTTGGTATGACGCAGGCGATTACAATAAATATATTGTTAACTCTGGCATCACCACTTACACATTGCTCGCTGCATTTGAACAATTTCCCGACCATTTCAAAACACAAAATCTCAATATTCCTGAGAGCGGTAACGCAGTTCCTGATGTACTCAGTGAAGTCTTATGGAATCTGGAATGGATGCTAGCCATGCAAGACCCTAATGACGGCGGCGTTTATCACAAACTCACTAGCAAAGATTTTTCAGACTTCTTCATGCCAGATAAGGACACCTCTGAACGTTTTGTCGTACAGAAAACCACTGCAGCTGCATTAGATTTCTCAGCAGTAATGGCAAGCGCAAGCCGTATTTATGCAAACTATGAAACTCAGCATCCCGGCCTCTCTGCAAAAATGTTAGCAGCCGCAAAATCCGCTTACACCTGGGCTAAAGCAAATCCGGCTATCTATTATTCGCAACCCAGTGATATTCAAACCGGAGCCTATGGCGATGGTAATGTGAGCGATGAATTTGCGTGGGCAGCGGCTGAACTTTATATAGCCACCAAAGACGATAGTTATTACACCGCACTAAATGCCGCAACACTGGATGCAAATGTTCCTGGCTGGGGCAGTGTACAAAGTCTTGCATGGATTTCACTGGCACATAATCTTAATAGCTTAACCGCTGCAGCAGACAAAACACTGATCAAAACCAAAATTGATACGCTTGCTGCAAGCTTGGTAACGAAAAAGCAAGCCTCTGCATTTGCAGTCTCTTTAGAAAAAGGTGATTTTTTCTGGGGCAGTAATTCAGGCGCAATGAATCAAGCTATGATGTTATTAGAAGCCTATCAGCTGGATAACACTAAACGTCAATACTTAGATGCTGCTCAATCATTATTTGATTATGTATTAGGAAGAAACCCAACAGACTATTCATTTGTGACTGGCTTTGGCACTAAATCGCCGATGTTTATTCATCATCGTCCGTCTGCAGCAGATGCTATTCCTGCACCGCTACCGGGCTTCCTTGCGGGTGGCGCAACGCTGGATGCCCCATCAGATTGCGGCGCTTCCAATTATCCATCGCCACTGATTGCAAAAACCTACTACGACAATGAATGCAGCTATTCAACCAATGAAATTGCCATTAACTGGAATGCACCTTTGGTTTATGTATCAGCCGCACTTCAAGTGTTAACAGGAAAATAGATGAAAAAAATCCAGCAGGGACGCTGGATTTTAAATAGGTACTTATAAAGCCAAGAAAAAGATTATTGCAGTGCGACTTTTATTCGCTCCAACACTTCTTGAATATTAATACGCTGAGTGCCAATATTCATTCGCATAAAACCGCTGCCTACTTCGCCAAACACTATGCCGGGGTTCATACCCACCTTGCATTTCTTAACAAAAAAATCGCGTAATTGTGCATCACCCATTTCCAAACCACGGCAATCTAACCACAACAAATAAGTTGCCTCCGGCTTAACCATTTTAATTTTCGGAATATTTTTTTGCAGATAATCCGCCACATAATCACGCGTGGCTTCTAAATACGTCATCAACGCATTAAGCCATTCATCACCTTCAGAATAGGCCGCCTCAAAGGCAACAACACTAAACGGATTACTATTGCCAACATTCAGGTTTTCAAAAACCTGTTTCATAGCTTTGCGCTGCGTAGCATCGGGAATAACCAGCGCAGACAAACCCAAACCCGGAATATTAAAGGTTTTGTTTGGCGCGATTGTCGTTATGATTTTATCGCCCGCTTGCACTAAACGACCAAGCATGATGTGCGTAGATTCGGAGTAAATTAAATCGGCATGGATATCGTCAGACAAAATAGTTAAATGGTATTTGCGCGCAATACGCAAAACCTCCTGCAACTCGTGCTCGCTCCACACTCGGCCCACAGGATTATGCGGTGTACACAACATTAATAACTTCGCACCTTCTTTCGCACAAGATTCCAAATGTGCAAAATCCATTTCATAACGGCCATTTACTTCACGCAAAGGATTCAGCAATAACTTTCGGTTGTTAGTCGTCACCGCAGAAAAAAAAGGAAAATAAACCGGTGGCTGAACAATCACCCCCTCGCCCTCTTTCGCAAACGCCTGCACCGCAGCATACAAAGACGGAACAACACCGGGTGCCATTAAGATCCAATCACGCTCAATTTTCCAATGATGCCGACGCTCAAACCAATCGATAACAGATTGATAAAGGCTTTCGGGATAAAGCGTATAACCAAACACCGGATGATTCAGCCTTTCTTGCAAAGCGCGAGTCACGCACTCCGGCACCGCAAAATCCATATCCGCCACCCAAAGTGGCGACACATCGGTAGTACCGAAATATTGTTGGCGTCCATCGAATTTTACGGAGTTGGTATTTTCGCGGGGGATGGGAACATCAAAATCAAATTTCATTCACTCAGTTTCTCATCAAGATCAAATTTGCAATTAGACTAATCCGATCTTGATGAGATTCCAAGTCAATTATTTAACCCGCTTCCAAAAAGTCACTTCAGAAAGCGTATGCTGAAACTTGCGTTTTGTTTCACGAATTACAAAAGGCACCTCTATTGGCTGTTGCAGCAACTCAAAATGTTCACCAAGGTGAGCTTTTAAACCATCAAAGGTCGTAAAGCTTTCGCCATCCTTTTTGAAGCCGCCGATCCAGTCTTCACGCGGCGTGTGATCGGTCAACCAGGTATAGGGTGATGTAAGCATAAGTATGCCGCCAATGTTTAAACGCTCGTGAATAGCACTTAAAAATTTCGCTGGGCTGTAAAGCCGATCAATCAAGTTGGCTGCCATCACAAAATCATAACCGGTAAATTGCGGTTTTAAATTGCATGCATCGCCTTGGAAAAACTCCACGTTATCTTTTACATCTAACAAACCTAAATCAGCAAGACTGCGGGATTTGTATTGCACTAACTCGCCTTCATCCGTAAGGGTATAACGCAGTGTATCGCCTTGCGAAAGATGAACGCCCTGCCCTATGAAACGTGCAGAAAAATCTATGCCCGTCACAAAATCAAAATGCTTGGCTAATTCAAAGGTTGCCCGACCGGATGCACAGCCAATATCCATGGCTTTTGCATGTGGCTTATCACCCACCATTTTAATCGCCAATTCCGCGAGTGCTTTTGAAAAATTTGTTACGCCAAAATACTCATCACCATAATGAAATTCAGCATATTCAGATAACAACTTATCGGTTTCGTAATGAGAGCCTGGCACTGGTTTTAAATCCTCTGAGACAACATAGCGGAAACCCGCATGTTGGAAAAAATGGCGACGAAACGCATAGCGCGCATCGCGCAGGGTTTCGTTGCCACATGAAATCCATGAACCGCCTTTCATTAGATTATGGCGTTCATCAAATGTGGGTGTTGTGAAATCATCGTAAATGGTGTGAACATCAAAGCCCTCAAAAGGATAAATAGGCGTTTCTGTCCATTGCCATACATTGCCAACCACATCGTAAAATTCACCTTGTGAAAATTTATTGACGGGGCAAGACGATGCAAAATAATCCAAGTGCACATTCGCATTGGCTTTTTCTGCGCTCACGTTATGCAAGGCTGAAGCATCGTAAAGGCGATACCATTCATCTTCAGTCGGCAAACGTACAGCTAAACCCGTAACGGATTTTTTCCAATTACAAAACGCTTTAGCTTCGTGATAGTTTACGTCCACAGGCCAATCCCACGGCATAACAACTTCTTCAGTCATCAACCTTAAATACCATTGATTATTTTTCTTTAACCAAAAGGTAGGATGTTGCGCGCGTGTAAATGCTAACCAGCCCTGACCCTCTTCTTCCCAATAAATTTTATTTTTGTAGCCGCCCACATCTACAAATTCTAAAAATTCTTGGTTGCTGACAATATATTTGCTGGCTTGAAACTCACTGATGTTGGCAGAGTGGGTTCCATATTCATTATCCCAACCATAAAACGGGTTAGATTTATCTTTACCCAAGTGCACCGAACCAGCTGCAACTTTAATCATTTCATTGATTGGTGCAACACCCGTTTCACGAAACGGTTTCCACTGTGGATGATTCTTCACATAGGCTAATTTGTGTTGACGAATGAGCACAGAAGAGGTTTCTAAATGGATGCGCTCATGCTCAATGCCCATGATGATTGCCCACCACGGGTTATTCCAATCAACCGGTAATTGCAGCGGCGCAGTTTCAATTACATGAATGACCATAGCACGCACTTGATCGCGATAGGCTTTTACTTCTGCGGGTGTTGGCCATTGATAATGGGCATCATTGAGATCATCCCAACTCATTTCATCCACACCCACCGCAAAAATAGATTCAAACCGTGGATTAATCCGCGTATCAATCATGTGTGCGAGCAATAATTTGTTCACAAAAAATGTAGCGGTGTGGCCGAAATAAAAAATCAGCGGATGGCGCAGCGGAATTGATTTTTCATAATAGGCGTGATCGCACGTGAGCGTTTCAAATAGAGACTCATAGCGATCAAACGTGGTTACAAAATATTCATGCAACTGCTGGCGCAAGGCGAGCGTATTTTCTTCGCGTAAATTAGGTGTGCGGGTAAAGAGCGGCGGCTGATTAGCGGAAACATCCGTTAAGTGGTTCCCTTTACGAATACTGCTGTGCCCTGTTGGCATAATCATTTACCTTTTTCATTCTATCAATTGTCATTTACAACTCTGGTTACACCCAATAAAGATAGAGTCGTAAACTACCTATTTATTACAATTTGCCTACATAATCTTTCGCAAACTGCCAAGCAATGCGCCCGCTACGCGCACCACGGCTGCGATGCCAGAAGAGCGCATCAACCTCACCCCGTTCGCCCCAAACCCCACCTAAATACTCAACCCAATAACGAGCCGCCGCGAGGTATTCTTCTTGGGAGAAGGGATAAAAACTTAACCAGAGCCCAAACCGCTCTGAAAGGGAAACCTTCTCTTCAGTGGAGTCGTTAGGGCGAACCTCACCATCTTCATAACTAACATCCAGATTCTCACGCATTTTTTCCGGTAATAAATGGCGGCGATTGGAGGTCGCATAAAACAAGATATTGGCAGAAGGCTCTGCAATTGAACCGTCTAAAGCAGACTTAAGCGCCTTATAGCTGCCCTCACCTTCTTCAAAGGACATATCGTCGCAAAAGATGATGAATTTTTCAGGGCGATCGCTAACCAAATCCACTATATCGGCTAACTGGATAAGGTCAGTCTTATCCACTTCGATAATCTTAAGCCCCTGATCGGCAAACGTGTTCCAGCAGGCCTTGATAAGTGTGGATTTACCCGTACCGCGTGCCCCCGTTAAGAGCACATTATTAGCCGAGCGACCCGCCACAAACTGCGCGGTATTGCGCACAATGGCCTGCTTTTGGGTTTCTACGTTTTTAAGGGAGTTTAGATCAACTCTGTGTGAATTTTTCACCACCTGTAGGTAGCCTTTACCGCCGCCCACCTGTGCGCGCCAACGAAATGCACTTCCCGACCAGTCAGGCTGGGGCTGTACCGCTGGCAGCACCAGCTCCACTCGGTCGATAAGCTGCTCTAAACGGGTAATAATGTGATCAAACTGGGACACGGAAACACCTCAAAAAACTGCGGAAAACTGGTAGCACGCCCAAATTAGGCTATAGTTTTTGAATTGAAAAGCTATTGAACCACGCTTCAGCGGGTTAACCAAGATTGGCTGCATTATAGATAAGTTGTGGCCAATTGTTATCAGTAGCAAATCGCTGAGCAAGCGAACACCTACTCAAGGAACACTATGTTTACCAAATCAGAAGCTCAATTAATCGCCAAAACGCTGACTCAGCGGCGCGAATGGCTGCTTAAAAATATCGACAACCCTGAGCATTCGGCAGCAAAGGAACAAAATCAAAAAGTTCTAGAGTTAATTGAAAGCTCGCTGGCCAAACTTTTGCAGCTCTTCAAGCCGGCACAGCTACCTGTCGATATTATTTCAGCGCCAGCCGCAAAATCCGCCAGAATTCCTATAGCGCAAAAACGTGCGCAAATGCGAGCGGGAGAAATTAAAGTATTGGTTGCTGATGATGACAATTTGATAGCCAGTATCATGCAAGTATTATTATCCTCTTACGGTATTCAACAGATTGATATAGCTGAAGATGGACTAAAAGCCATTAGCATGCTTTACGATGCAAACCCCGTTTATGATCTGGTGTTGTGCGATTGGAACATGCCCATTAAAAACGGGCTGGATGTACACAATGCTATGCGTGCCGCTGAACGCTATGTAGATACCTGCTTTATGCTAGTCACTGCAGTCACAGAAGCCAAACAAATTTACGCTGCAATTGAAGAAGGCGTAGACGACTATGTAGTAAAGCCGATTGAAGAAGATAAAATCATCAAAAAAATTCAGCGCTATTTTCCGAAAGTTGGCGAATGAGCGGAGTAAGTGCGAGCAGTTTATGCACGCGCTTATGGCTTAGTAAATTTAGTAGTTCAGAGATTTACACCCCTTCAACCTCCGCCATAAAATCCAAACTGGCTTGTTGACGAATAGTCTGACGGTGGTTTGCCATAAGCTTGGCAATTTTTTCCTGATCACAAACCTGCCTATCTAATACCACACGCGTTTTTAATTCACCAACAGGCTCAGAGGTTGGGCATTTACTGAACACAAATTGATTTGAGATTAAATCCATAAAGGGGCCAGACTTACTGCTTGGCATAATAAAATTCAGCTGCAAGCCTAAGCTTTCCGTTAAATAATTAATGACTTCACGCGAGCGGTGCTCATCCATTTTAGAGAATGCTTCATCCACCAATACCATACGCAAATGACTATTGCCTTCGTTAAAGCGGAATGCAGAAGTGATGGCCGCACTGCGAATAATATAAGCCGGTGTTTCTAATTGCCCACCAGAACCCGTACCGTATTGACTCAAGGCGATGGGCGCTTTGCCTTCTGGCTCTTTGTAAATTTCATAGCAACGATAGTTGCGGTAATCCGCAATGCGCGTAAGTTCACGCAAGGCTTTTTGTTCATCCTCATCTAACAACATTGTCATTAAACGTTCACGCACGCGCTGATGCTTTTCATCCAGATTCATATTGAACAAGGTTTCGCCATCCGCCGCACCACCCGCCCCAATACCAGGACTATCAATAACCGCCTTAAAGAATTGCCAATACTCTTTAAATTCAGGCACCCATTCCCAATCAAAACGGAAGCGTTCGCGGTCTGCACCAAAGCGGTGATGTTCCAATTCTTTATTGAGCTCTTCCAGCGTTTTTTTACCGTCATTAATGGCTTGATAAATAGAATGGCAAAGATTGCTCACAAAAGCATTATTAAAGCTTAAACGTAGCGATTCAATTTCTTGATGACGCTGCGCAAGAATATGGTTTTTATCGCGATTGTAAAGCGAATCAAATTGACGGCGCATATCGCACACGTGGCGGAAGTTAGCACTGCCCAGTTCGTCGGTATAATCCACATCAAATAAAATTGAATCGGCACTTAAACAGAATTGGTTGTGCTGCATCACCGCTTGCTGCAACTTATGCAAAATGGCTTTCAGCTCGGAACTTACTGTCGCCAAGCTATTTTCAAAATAGCTAATCGTGTGTTGTGTTGCTGATTCATCCGCAGCTTGCAAACGTTCTTCTACATTAAAGTCTGGCCACAACCCAACAATGGTTTGTATATTGGTTTCACACGCATCCACAATGGCAAGAGTTTTATCTTGTTCTGCATCGAGCTTATGGCAAAGCGCATCGGCATTTTTTAATTCGGCACGGCAATCGACTTGGGCATTGTTAATTTCATTGAAATGCCTTTGTTGCTCTTGCAAACGCGCTTTTAATTCATTGAGTTCATCATCCAGAGACTTGGTATCGCTCAAATCCAATTGCTGCAAGCTTGCTTCAATTGCGGCTATGCGATCTTGTGCCGCCAACATGGTTTGTAATGTGTCGGCATAAGCGAGTGGCTTTAACTTATCAATTGTCAACAAAAGCTGTTGTGCTTCACTCACATAATCGGTTGCCGCTTGCAATTCAATATTCAGCGCGTGGAATTCATTGCGCTTGGCTTCTAATGCACGCTCACGCGCGCCTTGGCCAAACACCAAATCTGTGTCTGCCATATCGCAACGGAACATGGCGTAATTGCCAGAACCCATAGCATCTTTGGTAATGCCGCGACGAGTATTGCGCAACTCATTAGCCGTATCTACACGCTGTACATTGGCATAACTTGCCTTTAAATAAGCCGCTGCGGTTGCGTGCGAAAAACTCATTACTTGCACAATAGAATTGGCAGGGAAGTCGCCAGATTTTTCTAAATCTTTGCGGGCTTTATCGCCCTGAATAACGCGGGCACGATTTGCCTGCCCACTCATATTGCGCACTATGGCAATTGCTTCTGCTTCATATTCAGGCGCAACAATAATACCGAAGCGTGCGGCACCAATATAACCCTCAATAGCCGCTTGCCATTCGCGATCAAGTACATTCACATAATCGCAGAGAACACGGGCATCGGCTTTGGGGCACTGGGTTGCAATTGCATCCAGTGCAGCGCGCACAAATTGCGGGTAGTTAACTTGATGCGCTTCCAGAGTTTGAATTTCGCGGCGTTTTGCTTCAATAGATTTTTGTAATCGCTCTGCCCCCGCACGGCGCTTGTCGCGCTCTTGCACCAATTGGTCGCGCACATTAATTTTGTTGCCTTGATGCGTAACAGCTGCACTTGCATCTAACGCAAATAAACTACGCACAAACAAGTTGTGATTTTTTTGTTGCTCAAGCACGATATCCAAATGCTGCGCCAAAGGGCTTACATCAATCCAATCGCGATTAAGCAATTGGTGAATATTAATCGGCTCAGATTCTGCGGCGAGTGTTTTAGCCAGCTGATTTAAATGGCCGTCTTTTAATGCAGGAATCTCCAAGGCTATAGAGGTATTGCGCAAAGCCTGTACACATTGCTGCGCAGCTTCTACGTTGGTTTTCAGTTGCTTGTCTTGCTTTAGCAGTTCAGGCACATAACCGTGAATAACTTTTTCTTGCGCGCCCTTTTCTTGCTCAAGCTGATCTTTGTTACGCAAGGCAGGTACACCTAAACGACGGGCAGTAGCGGCAAGAATCAGCTGATTGATTTCATCGCGTTTGGTTTCACATAAAGCCAACGCTTGCGTATGACCAGCAGCATTTTCACGCAGCAGTTGTTGTTTGTGTTTTGCATCTAAATACAATGCTTGGCAATCACCAAATTTACGTTTGGCGAGGGAATAATGTAATACCTGTTGCTCTAGCCAACCCGCAATAAAATTATCACTCAGAGTACGGCCAGCAGCCATACGATCAATTGCGTTACGCAAATTGCGAGCATCAGCTTCCATGGTATGGATACGCTTAAGCATGGCAGACACATTGCGAATGGCCTCGCCCAAATCGCGATATTCCAGCACTTCATTGGCAACAAATTCATCAATACCTTTAATTGGCTTATAGGCCATAAAGCGCGAAAATGCGCGCGCCGCATTCATGGCTTCGCGTTCAGACACGGCATCTTTTTTACCGCGCAGTACACCGTACAAACGGCAAAGGTAAGATTTTTTCTTATCGTATTTTTCAACTTGCTCTTGCCCAAACTGACGACGCAAGCTGGTATAAATTTTATCCAAGGGCACAACATACTTGTGCGTTTTTTCTTCCTTCAACAAATCTTTTAGGCTTAGCGCCACATCGCTCAAAATATAAAAATGGCAATCATCTAAGCGCGCTACTTTTTGTTGGCTTGCGCCTTGCCCTGCAGTTTCAATAAATGCGCGCATACCAATTAAGGCTGTAAATGGCTCACTACTCTCACCTTGGGTTGGGTGAAACACGGCAGCCAAATAACCATCGCAACCCTGCGGGCGCGAATAAGCCCCGTCATCACAACCCAGCACATAGGATGCGAGTGTACGCACCAATTTCCCACCGCGACCGCGCTGGCTGGATTCATCCTGACCGGGGTTAAAATGAAATAAATTATCGTGCGCAGCGGTCATGATCGTTTGAATCGCATCTGCCGCTGTAGTTTTACCCGAACCATTACCGCCCGAAAATAAATTAATCGGGCCAAATTCAAATTCGGTATTGGGTACGTTACCCCAGTTGATATAAATAAATTTCTTCAAAAACATAATTTTTACTTTTAATTAAGACTGGGTATCAAATATCGATTTAGTGAGATGCGGCGACGTTTTCTTAGTAGGTTTTACAACTTCATCTTCTTGCTCTAGCTCATCTTCAACCAAGAGTAAGTTGTCAGCGAGGTGTGTACGAATTTGGTTTAACCATTCGTTGCTAACCAAATGGATAATCAGCGGGCGAATTTTTATCCAACTCTCGCCGGAATCTACATCAGCTTCCGCAAAGTAATTAATCAAACGTAGCTGACGTAACCGTTTAAAGGCTTGGCGGCGCTCGCCGATATTTTCTGGCAAATTACGGCGCAATAAACTTTTCATGGCTAGCGAAATTGCCTCTAACGAGAGAGTTGCACAGCCCTGTTCATCAATGACGCCTTCCCGCAGTGCCTTATCGTATTCAGCGCGCAACACCAAAATCAGTGCGACTTCATGCTGATTTAACCGGCTGCGGAAACCGCCATTAAAAGGCTCATCTGTTTCATCATCCATGCCGGGCAAGCGCGCACCGGGCGGCAGAATACGAACAAAATTAAATTGCGTATCGTGTTGAAAACGCACACCCATCAAGGCTAAATAATCATTAACTACTGCATGAATGCGCACAAAGCGATCATAAAGCTCGGCCTCTACGTGAGAATCATCGCGACATAAAACACCATAATCCAACAAGCGTTGAATCAGTTCGCGCCAATCTTCAAACGTGAGATTGTGCTTATTAAGCTGTTCTTCCAAATCAGCACTAAACATATTGCTCATACTACCCCCACACCTAGAGCGTGTTATCAATCAGCGAAATCACAAATTGATCGCGCTGCTTGAAATAATGATCATCTTGAATTTGCGGCGCGGCGTGAAGCCACTCATGCTCTTGCTCTATGGCAAAGCGAAACCGCGAGGACAAATTATCGGCTGCACCCACCTCAATGGCATGGGCGAGGTTTAGCAATTCTTTCATATTGGCTGCATTTAACTGGCTACTTTTAATACTGCCATTAGTGCTAAGTGCCTGCTGAACATAGTCTCGAATTTCGCTGCCCTGCAAAATAAATGCTTGATCCAGTGCTTGCTGAATAAATATTTCTTTTTGCGCATCCACATCTAATGCTTTATCGCCATCTACTGCAGAACGAATCACTTGTTGCTGGCGCGCCGCGCGCAATTGAATTTGTGCTGGGTCAACAAAACCTAACTGCATACCCGCAAGGGGTTCACCCTGCAGTTGAAATATAGTGTCTTGTTGTTCTTGCGGAAGTTGCGCTAATGAACGGTAGACATCCATTAAATCATCTTGACTGCGGCTATTAATGTAGCTGAGCTGACGAATAATAATATCCGCGCGTTGCGTAAAGGTATTAAGCGCACGGCGCAATGCGGGGAGCATAATTTCGCAGGCATTTTTTAAACGGGATTCTATCGCCTGTAAAAGCGTATCTAACAATGAAACGCCTTGAACCACACGCTGTGGTAAAGCTTTGCGCAAACGTATTTCCATTACTGCCCGCCAATCTTTTGCTGCAGTTTCCGAATCGCCCTGCCCGTATTTACGCTTGCGGCGAATCTTGGTAATAATGTCGGAAATTTGATCGCGGTATTTTTCTACGCTATCAGCAGATAAACGCACTTCCAAATCCGGTTTAAACACCGTTTCCATAAAATCAAAAAACTCATCGCTCGCCTGCTGAATTAATTGACGAGATTCAACCTCACGCACCAATTGGCGCTTGCGCTCTTCCAGCTCGGCAATTACATCGGTGAAATCGCTGATAATACGTTCGGAATATTCATAGGCATCCAGCAAGTCGTGAATTTCGCCCTGCTCATAAAACGCTTGCAAACTATTGCGGGTGTTGCGGGTATTGCGATTGCGTGTGCGAAAGTGATTAGATTGATTGTCTGCAAACGGCTGGGTGAATAAACGTCCCATGCGGCTAAAGCCATAGGTGCTTTGCAATGTGGTTTCGTCTACTTGCTTTTCTAACCAACCATTTTCCAGCAAGCGGTTAATAATAAAACTCGCCAAATCACGCTGAGTTTTAAAACGTCCTTCTTGGGTTTCAATTAACTCACCTTGCGTATTGAATTCATCGTCGTCTTTATCGGCATCCAAAATCGGCGCACGGGCGATAGCTTCTTTAATAATATCCATAAGCTGCTCACGATTCATGGCATTACCATAATCGCGCAGATCGGTATAAAGGCGCTGATACAAAAGACTCAAACACTGGGCAACCAACTCACGATACTTACCGGTGAGTGGATTGAAGAAATGTTGACGGGAATCGCTGAAGAACATTAGATATTTATTACACTCGAAATCGGTATTGCATTAATTGCTTTTGTAGGTTGGCGCTGAGCTTGCGATGCCCAACAGGATAAAATGCATACAACAACAGAATCATCACAATTTAAAGTAAGACTTGTAAGTTTAACCCTACATGTTACAACTGCATTATTCACTAAAGGGACGTATGTGAGGGCCTGAAACCTGCCGAATATTGCATGTGTTAACACTTTTTTGCCCAAAACTGTCTAAAGGAATCAGGTATGTGCCACCCGGCAATAAACTAGGGGCATCTCCTTGCTCTATTGTGATATTTTTCAATATTTTTGCGGCGAGCCCTTGATCGTCTTTTCTACAGGCAATGTGTATACCTTAGCATTTCTCAAATCCCATAGTTTATTTCTTTTTTCATTTGACACTCTGCTATGATCTGCTGCCTCTTTTCTTCTCAGTTCATCTTTATTGATCCAATAGTTTTTTTCAAAATCTTTTAATTCTTTCTCAAGAGCATCTACCGAAACTTCCTTAAAGAATAAAGACTCTGGCGTTACACCAAAAGCATCATCTTTTGAAGGCTTTGTATTTTTTTGCCTTGCTCTAGCTTCACGTATAACACTATATTTTGCATACCGGGTCGCATAAAATTCATCCTTTCGATCCTTATCTAGAGCACGACTGGTACGAAAATACTTAATATCAAAATCCTTGTATTCTTTTTCTAAAAGCTCAATATCTTCATCAGTATGGGCTCTGTAATCATTGCCATAGGTTCGAACAAGATATAGAAACTTAAAACTCTCAGGGGTACTAGCTTTACATTCTCCATACGAATAAACGGAAAATGGTAGGATTGCCAAAGAAAAAAATATTGAAATCCAATTTTTCAAATATTCCATTGCGTCAACTCCAGCGATTCAAGAAGCAATTTAGTACAACCATACAAACATATTAAATCCAATCCGCCAATTTTTCTGCGTAATATGTAATGATCAAATCCGCACCCGCGCGTTTAAATGCAGTCATAGTTTCCAATACAATCGATTGCTCATCAATCACGCCTGCCGCTGCGCCAGCTTTAATCATCGCGTATTCACCGCTTACATGATAAACAGCCAAAGGACGCGATGAGTTTGCGCGGATATGCGCAAGAATATCCAAATAAGCCGTGCCGGGTTTAACCATTAGAATATCTGCGCCTTCGGCTTCATCCTGCAGGGATTCTGCCAGTGCTTCACGCGCGTTAGCGAAATCCATTTGATAGGTATTGCGAGTGCCTTTAAAGGTGCTATCCACCGCATCACGAAATGGCCCGTAAAAAGCCGAGGCAAATTTTGTGGAGTAGGACATTACAGGGATATGGGTAAAACCTGCTTCATCTAAAGCTTGGCGAATTGCAGCGATCATTCCATCCATCATCCCGGAAGGCGCAATCATATCTACACCGGCTTGTGCCGCTACAACGACTTGTCGTTGTAAGTTGATTAATGTTGCATCGTTATCGACATCCCATTGCTTTTCATTGAGAGCATGGGTAACGCCGCAATGGCCATGAGTCGTGTATTCACAAAAGCAGTTGTCGCTAATCACCAACATTTCTGGCTGCGCATTTTTTGCGATGCGAATCATACGGGCAAGCAAACCATCTTGCGCCCATGTGTCGGAACCCACTTCATCTTTATGGGTTGATACACCAAATAGAAGTACCGCACGAATACCTTTATTCCACGCACGTGTAACTACATCAGCCAATTGCGATTCAGGATAGCGGTAAACATCCGGCATGGTTTTAATCGCCACCGGCTCTGTTATTCCCTCTTCCACAAAAATAGGCAGGATAAAATCTGTCATGTGCAAATAGGTTTCTCGCACTAACGAACGAAGTGCAGCGGTTCTACGTAAACGGCGGAAGCGGAAATCTGGGGCGATTAAATTGTTTGACATGATGTATTACCACATTTAATTTCAATGCATTACCAAGCTGGAGCTTGGGAACGAGATTATTGGTTTTAGGGTTAAATACTCAAAGCCCCTTCGTGGCTCCACTCGCATTTCACATTAAATTCACCGGAGCCTGGCACATGACAATTGCCGCCGGCCTCCCATGTAAATGTATGCGTGCCGGATAATTCAGTTTCTAAATGTACGGTGGCAGATACCCAGTACATTCTGCTGAGCAATTGCTCAAATTGTGCAATCCATTGATCCCACTCGTATTCAACTGCTTTGTAAGACGCTCCAAAGTGCAAAACTTCGGTTTGGTAATTGTTGTTGAGTACATTCACCTCAGGAATAGAAAACATTTCCTGACATAAAAACGGCCATTGATCTGCCGTCGGCAAGTTGAGCATAGCTTCGCGGTTAATACGCAAGCGCTCGGAATAATTTGCCATGGCGGGAATATCTTTTATGCAACCATACACAATTGATTCTTGATCCATACTGGCTCCAAAGAACTAAAACGGCCACCACCAGTGGCCACTGTCTAAATCGTCTTCGCACTGACGCAATTGTTTCGTGTAGTCAGCCGCGCGTGTTGCCACTTTTTGTGCGGTAGATTTTAACCAAGCTTTACTATTATAAGTTTTTTTATTGAACCCGCCGTGACCTTCGTGATAAGCAAGGTAGAGGCTGTAGGCATCATTGCGTTTAATTTTGCTGCGCTTTTCGCTTTGGTAGTTATACCAACCGATAAAATCAACTGCATCACTAAAATTATCGCGCCGCGCCCACATGCCACCTTCATCGCGTTGATAATCATCCCATGTGTCAGACTTTACTTGCGCAAAACCATAAGCACTGCTGGGGCGCGGGCCAGGAAAAATCCATAATATCTTGGTGCGTGCTGGACGCGCCTTTTGCACGAATTGTGACTCTTGATACATGATGGAAATCATTATAGGTACTGTTGTACCCCACTTGTTTTCTGATTTCTTTGCCGCTTTGTACCAATCACTCTTTTCTTCAAAGATATCGCAAATATTATTCGGATTTGAAGGCGGTGTTGTTGCGCAACCACTCAAAAACCCAAGACAAGATATCAGGCACAATAATATTAGCGTCTTCATTCTGGTAGCTGCCCATGCTGTTTTAACAAAGCTAATAGATCTTCCTCGGTTAACACTTTAATACCCAACTCTTCTGCTTTCTGCAATTTAGAACCTGCACCAGGGCCTGCAACCACATAATCCGTTTTAGCGGAAACGCTGCCAGATACTTTTGCCCCCAAAGCTAATAAATGCGCTTTAGCATCATCGCGACTAAAAATCTCAAGCGAGCCAGTTAATACATAAGTTAACCCCAATAAAGGCGCATCAGTTGCGGTCGCAACCTCATCCGGCCAGTGAATGCCCGCAACTTTTAGTTGCTCAATCGCTTGGCGATTATTTTCTTGCTGGAAAAACTCAAAAGCGAAATGCGCAACCACAGGCCCAACATCGTTCACTTGCTGAAGATTTAATTCATCAGCAGCCGCAAAAGCTTCAAAAGTACCGAAGTGCTTTGCAAAATTACGCGCAGTTGACTCACCTACTTCGCGAATGCCCAAGGCATAAATAAATTTTGCGAGCGTGGTTTTTTTACTATTTTCGAGTGCAACCAAAATATTATCGGCAGACTTTTCGCCCATGCGCTCTAAGTTCGCAAGCTGTTCGCGGCTTAACGAATATATATCAGCAATGGTGTTAATCATCTTCAAATCAACAAGCTGCTCAACCAACTTATCACCCAAGCCTTCTACGTTCATAGCCTTGCGCGACACATAATGCTTGATGGCTTCTTTGCGCTGCGCAGCACAAATTAATCCGCCATCACAACGCGCTACCGCTTCACCCTGAAGAGTTTCGACGGGTGACCCACATACTGGGCATTGCGTTGGAAAAACAATATCGCGTGCATCCGCAGGGCGCTTAGATTCTATAACCGCAACGATTTGCGGAATTACATCA
Organism: Gammaproteobacteria bacterium; assembly: GCA_005801205.1. Classification (GTDB taxonomy): domain Bacteria; phylum Pseudomonadota; class Gammaproteobacteria; order Pseudomonadales; family Cellvibrionaceae; genus Cellvibrio. The sequence goes on along the minus strand of SYDJ01000209.1, from coordinate 8,380 downwards.
CCCGCGCGACGAACCACAACCGTATCGCCAATTTTTATACCCAAACGATTAATTTCATCGCGATTATGCAAAGTCGCATTGGATACAGTTACACCACCCACAAAAACCGGCTGTAAGCGCGCCACTGGCGTTACTGCACCAGTGCGGCCAACTTGAAACTCTACATCTTGTAAGAGTGTTGTTTCTTCTTGCGCGGGGAATTTATAAGCCACCGCCCAACGCGGTGCACGTGAAATAAAACCTAGGGTTTCTTGCAACTCGCGCGAGTTTACTTTAAACACAATACCGTCTATATCGTACGCAAGCGCAGTGCGCTTCTCTTGAATACGGCGATAGTATTGCAAACACTCATCGATATTTTTGGCAGTCTGTAATTCGCGATTAATTAAAAAGCCCCACCCTTGCAGCGCTTTTAAAATATCCGTGTGGCGATTGGGTACATCGCCACCTTGCACCAAACCAACGCTATAAGCACACATTTCTAACGGGCGAGCAGCGGTTAAACGCGAATCTAATTGGCGTAAACTGCCTGCTGCGGCATTGCGTGGGTTTACAAATAATTTTTCGCCTGCGGCAAGCGCCTTTTCATTAAAGGCATTAAAACCCGCTTTCGGCATATAAATTTCGCCACGCACTTCTAATACACTGGGGTAGCTTTCACCTAACAAGCGCAGCGGAATTGATGCAATTGTACGAACATTTTGCGTAATATCTTCGCCATTAGTGCCATCGCCACGCGTTGCGCCGCGCACTAAAATACCATCGTGATACAGCAGACTAACGGCAATACCATCAAGCTTTACTTCACAGGCAAACTCGATTTCTTCAGTTGATTTTAGACGATCTTGCAAGCGCTTGTTAAATGCCAGTAAATCCTCATCACTAAAGGCGTTGTCTAGTGAGAGCATCGGCATTTCATGCACAACGGTGACAAATTCACTAAGAGGTGCAGAACCAACTCGTTGAGTCGGTGAATCATTTGTAATTAATTCTGGATGTTCAGCTTCAAGATTTTTTAACCGCTGCATTAAGCGATCATATTCTGCATCGCTTATTTGAGGGTCATCAAGGCCATGGTATCGGTGATTGTGATAGTTTATATCGGAGCGAAGTTGTTCAAGCTCGGCAGAAACATCAGGGAAGAGAGAGAGACTAGACATAATGGATTCCAAATTTTTCTGGTCAGCCCCAAAAAACAAACAGGAAGATGTGTTCACATTTTCCTGTTTTAGACGTAATCAATTTCAGTTGCGCTTAACGTGGACGGCGAAACAATTTCTTGCGTTCAAAATCACGAATGCGTTGGCGTGAGTGCTCAAGCGTTTGCTTAGTCATAGCACTGCGCTGTTCATCTTTCAATTCGCCGCCCAGAGTTTGCGCAATTGCCTGCGCAGTTTCTGCCATTAAATCGAAGGATTGTATTGAATCGGCATCAATCGGCAATGTCATAAATAAACTCACGCCCGGCGTGGTAAATTCGTCCATAGCATCTAAATCAAAGGTGCCGGGTCTTACCATATTCGCCATGCTGAACAACAAGGCGCCATCGCCTTTGGTGTCGCTGTAGCGATGAAAAATATCCATGCTGCCGTAACGTAAACCGCATTTTAAAACGATATCCAACAAATCAGCGCCATTAAACATCTCGCCTTTTTGCGCCATGATGTTAATGATTAATACTTCTTCTGGTTCAGATTGTGGCGCAGCGGCTTTAGTTTTTTCTTCCGCTTCATATTCTAGGTCATTTTCATAATCTTCTTCTAATTCATCTTCTTCTGAATAGTCATCCTCTTCAGAATCGTCTTCATCATCAGCATCAAAATTTTCTTCGTACTCTTCGAGCTCTTGATCGTACTGATCATCCTCGCTATATTCTTCTTGATCGTCTTGCTCTGCAGCACGCTCGTTTTCTAAATCGTCATCCTGCGCAGAAAAACTTGGCTCAATACGACCATGTTCATCGGTGTGAGAGTCATAGTCTGCATCATCTTTATGGTCTACCGACTCCATCAAAATAGGCACAGATTCATCTAAATTTAAACGGGTTTGCTCAGGCGTACGCTTAGCAGCCTCTTCGCGACGACGCTGTTCTTTTAATTCTCGAGCAGTCAGCTTTCTCTCACGCTGCATACGCTCAGAGGGATCACGCACAGCAACCACGCGCGCGCCGCCATTGGGCAACTCACTAATGTAACTTGGTGGCGGCTCATTCGATTCTTCGTAATCCGGCTCTGAATTTCTAATGCGCTTTTTTAACGCAGGTGAAACATCAAGGCGATTCCGCCGGTTGATCATAAAGCGGCGCACACCATCGCCCACAACCACAACCAACAATATGACGATCACGACAGTTAGCGTATTGAACATAAAGTTATCCGTCTTTTTAAGTAGAAAATTGTTCTAGTTAAATAAAGAATTTGCTTATTAATTAAGAAGCCGCCAATTCTGCTGCTTCATCCACATCCACAGTTACCAAGCGCGACACGCCTGGCTCATGCATGGTAACACCCAGCAATTGGTGGGCCATTTCCATCGCATTTTTGTTGTGGGTAATATAAATAAATTGTACTTGCGCCGACATTTCTTCAACCATGCGCGCATAGCGGCCCACGTTGGCGTCATCGAGCGGTGCATCTACCTCGTCTAGCATACAGAATGGCGCTGGATTCAAACGGAAAATCGAGAATACCAATGCAATTGCCGTTAGCGCTTTTTCACCACCCGAGAGCAAGTGAATTGTGCTGTTACGCTTGCCTGGTGGGCGCGCCATAATCGTGATGCCGGTATCCAATAAATCTTCGCCGGTTAATTCCAAGTAAGCATGGCCGCCACCGAATACTTTGGGGAACAGCTCTTGCAAACTTTTGTTCACTTGATCAAAGGTTTCTTTAAAGCGCGTACGCGTTTCGCGATCGATTTTGCGAATGGCATTTTCTAAAGTCTCAAGTGCTTCATTCAAATCGGCGTTTTGTGCATCTAAATAATTTTTGCGCTCAGATTCGGTTTTGTATTCATCGATAGCCGCAAGATTGATGGGGCCAAGGCGAGTAATGCGACCCGCAAGCGCTTCCAACTCTTCTTCTATGGGCTTGATTTCTGTGCCCTCTGGAATTTCTGCAATAATGGTTTGCAGATTTAAATCTTCCTCTTCGAGTTGCTCAACAATTGCATTGCGCTGATCTTCAAAGCGCTGCGCAGCCAAGCGCTCTTGTTCAAGGTGCGCACGCACAGCTTGAACTTCTTGCTCGGCACGACTACGACCCTGCTCAGCATTGCGCAACTCGTGCTCAACGGTTTCCAGTGCGCGGCGCGCTTCCGTTAATGCAGCTTCAACCGATAGGCGCTTACCGAGGTTTGCGTCTAATTCTAATTTGTATTCTTCAATAGGATCGCGGTTTTCACTTAGCGTGACAATTAATTGTTCACGACGCTCTTGCAAGCGATTCGTTTGTTCGCGCAAGCGACCAATACCTAAACGAATGCCATCCAATTGCGTTTTTAGCGATTGGAAACGCATGGCTAATTCGTGGGCTTTATCTTTATCGTGACGAGCGCGTTGACGTGCTTGATCAAGACCGGTGCGAATATCATCGCGCTGTTGCAATAGGTCTTCGCGCAAATCGGTATCCTGCCCCATCATTTCAATCGCTTCGCTCAAAATCATGCGTGCCTCTGAAAGATGTTCTGCTTCTTGTTCAAGCTGTTCACGCGCTTCACGAATTTCGTTTTCAGCACGCTCGCGGCGCATGCTCACTTGCTCAACGCGAACTTGTTTGGCAGAGAGTTGTGAACGCAACTCACCATAACGACGGCTTTGCTCGTCTGCTTCGCGTCGCAGTGCTTCGCGGCTTTGTTCAGCTTCTTTAATCTGTTGACGGCCTTCTTCGAGTTGCACACTCAAGGTTTCAACTTTTTCTTCTGCATCGATAATTTTTGCCGATAGCTCTTCAATTTCTTGCTTACGGGCAATTACGCCTGAGCTTGCATCTGAGTCGCGTGCTACACGCAACCAATGTGCACCCAACCAAATACCGTCTTGGGTGATAACGGATTCGTGTGCAGCTAATTGACCCCGCAACTGCAAAGCTACAGGTAAATCTTCAGCAATATAAATACCGTTTAATAACCCAGCAACATCCCAATCGGCTTTGACTTTGCTGCTTAATAGCGCTGCTTTTTTAGCGTCGCTTGCGGCTGATTTTGCGGTAGTATCAAATAAAACTAATTCGCCTTGGGTTAGATTGCCAATAACCGAAGTCACCGCATCCAAACCTTTTACGCAGACTGCTTGGAGAGTGTTACCAAGAACAGTTTCGAGGGCTTTATCCCAACCCTCTTGCACGCTGACAGATTCAGCAAGGCGCGGTTGATTTGTTAAGTTTTGCGCAGCGAGCCATTGGGTAACAGCTTTATTTTTCTCGCCGAGCGCAGCTTGTTGCAATGCATCCAATGATGCATGACGGCCGCGCATGGTTTGTAATTGACTGCGAACTTGATCTAACTCGTTACTGATGCGCGTATTGTCGTTGCGACGTTGATCGAGTTGTTCGGTAATGGTTTCTACACGGCTGCGTTTTTCATCGGCAACCAAATCCAACTCAGCAAGTTGCTCGGTCAGCTGACCAATTTCTTCGTCGATGCCGTCAATTTGTAAATTGGCTTTTTCTTCTTTTAATTTTTCTATACGTTGCAGTAAACGCTGTTGAACTTGTTCAAGATGTTGAATACGTGATTGCTGTACTTCAGCTTTTTGACGCGGCTCAGATGCGCGTTGGTTAAACGCATCCCATTCGTTTTGCCAGCGCTGCATGGCTTCTTCAGCATCGAGCAAAACTTCAGTTGAACCCTCTTCGGCGGCTTTCACCACTTCCAAATCCGGCTCAATGATCAACAACTCTTCTTCCCAGCCTTCGGCTTTTTGGGAATCGATCAATAAATTTTCTTCAGCCTCTTTGCAATCGCGTTGAGTCTGGTCTAAATCGGCCTGCAGTTGGCGCGAACGCTCTTTTGCGTGATGAATAGTTTGCTCGATGCGCGCAATATCCGCACCAATCGCATAATAACGGCCCTGCACTTCATTGAACTTATCGCCCATTTCTGTGTATTGGCTACGATATTTTTCGATTTGCGTATCTTTGTTAACTTGATCTGTTACAAAAGATTCCATGCGCAATTCTAAATCGCGAATGGAGATTTGTTTGGCTTTGGCCTGCTCATCCAAAATTTGGTATTTGAGCGCTTGCAGTTGTGCTTTTAGTAAGCGCTCTTCTTTTTTATATTCGGTAAATTTTTCGGCCGATTGCGCCTGACGCTGCAAACGTGAAAGCTGACGCTCAAGTTCATCGCGAATATCTGTTAAACGTTCAAGGTTTTCTTGCGTGCGACGCATACGACTTTCAGTATCGCGGCGGCGCTCTTTGTATTTGGAAATACCGGCAGCTTCTTCGATATAAACGCGCAAATCTTCTGGCTTGGCTTCAATCAGCTTGGAGATCATGCCCTGTTCGATAATCGCGTAACTGCGTGGGCCTAAACCTGTGCCGAGGAAGATATCGGTGATGTCACGACGACGACATTTTGTGCCATTAAGGTAGTAATGGTTTTGCGCATCGCGAGTTACTTTGCGTTTAATCGATATTTCTGTGAAGGCGGCGTATTCGCCCAACAAGGTGCCGTCACTGTTATCAAATACGAGTTCAATGGAAGCCTGACCGACGGGTTTACGGCCGCTGGAGCCGTTAAAAATGACGTCAGTCATGTTTTCGCCGCGCAGGTTTTTGGCGGAAGATTCGCCCATTACCCAGCGCACAGCATCGATAATATTGGACTTGCCGCAGCCGTTAGGGCCCACAACAGCACACAAATTGCTGGGGAAGTTGACCGTGGTGGGGTCAACAAACGATTTAAAGCCTGCCAGCTTGATGCACTTTAGCCGCATAGTTACGTGTCACTCGTGAATTCGTTATGGCATTGGGCTGCTAGTCGCTTGATTTCATTATTGTTTAAGTGGAAACCTACGCGACCCAATGGCCTTGTAAAAGGCTGGATTCTACACGCTTGGGGGCGGCTTAAGAAAGGCATTTGCGCCCAATGTGGGCGGGAAAAAGCGGAAACAACAACAACCTGAGTAAAATCTGCTCAACCCTGTTTTGGGTTGAGCAAATATTCAACGAAATCATAAGTGTTAGGGCTTTAGCGACTCAACAGTCAGCTGTTCATTTATCTCTAATACGACCTCATTCGGGATAGATTTCATAGAAATCGGCCCCTGTTTTGCCAACCAATCTCCCACTTCTGCTTTTGCTGAGCCGGAAGGAGAAATACGCGCGACAACTTCAATATCTCCAGCCGTAGCGAGACTAGAAGCAGGCGACATGGCCATGGTTTCATCCAGCTGGATTGTGGTCGGCAAATCACTCACTTTGATACGCGCAATTGCCAGTGGCATAGGGGAACCCTGCCAAGCACGAGCGTAAACAAATAAAGTTTGATCTGGCTGTGCCTTAACCTTAGCGCCCAAGCTCACTGCAACTTTTACGACATAGACCGATTTAGCGACTAAATCTTCTAGCTTGCCGCCTTCAGCAATAAAAGCTTGTTTGGCTTTTTCTATACCGGCCGATAAAGCGCGGCCGCCTTGTGAATCCACACCAGAGATATCCACAGTCTTTTGCCAATATTTAATCGCCGCTGGGTAATCTTTGCGGTTAAAAGCATCTATGCCGAGCAAACCTAAAGCCATAGTATTTTTAGGCTCGAGCGTCACCGCGCCTTTTGCTAAATCCACCACAGGCGGTGTGATTTTATTGCCATCGCGCAAGAATATTGCCTGCGCAAGCTCGGCCATAATCATTGGAGATTGCGAATCGAGTGTTAATACGTGTTGATAGGCTTTTGCGGCTTCAGCAAAATTACCGACTTCCATTTGCGCTCGCGCCAACAAAAATAAATATTGAATATTATCTGGCTTAGCTTTTAAACGATCTTCAAATTCGACAATCAATTGTTGCGCGCGAGCAGGATTGGGATCGCGGTTTTGCAACATATCTTGATAATCTTGCTGTAGCTTTTCTTGTTGCAGCGTTTGAATATAAACATCCTCTGAACTGCCGTGGTGCTGATAAAAGAAAACACCAGCGATTAAAATCACTGCACAAAAACCAAGCACAAGATTGACACCCAAATATTGCGATGATTTTTTCTGCAACGCGTGCAGGCTTGCTTCGTCATCCAACAAATTGCGCTCAAGCTCTAATTTTAGCTGTGCAAATTGCGCTTCATCTATGGCTTGCGATGCAAGGCTATTTTCCAGCTCGGCGAGATGCTCGCGAAAAATACGCACATTTTCATCGAGCCGCGCTTGAATCTCTGCTTTATCTAACGCAGGGCTGGTGGCTGAATTTTTATAGCGCCACACAGGCCAAACAACAAATACACTTGCAAGCAATAATAAAACGAGTATTCCAAACCATAAGTCGATCATGAGCGAGGCTCCTCATCCTTGCGAGTATTGTTATCAGTGTTTTTGGTGGCATCATTTGTTTTATCGGCTGAATTTAATAAGCTATTCAAACGCGCCTGTTCCTCATCGGTTAGATGCTGGCTCACTTGCGTAATCGCCAAACGGCGACGGCGATGCAAAATTAGGATAACCACCACAATACCAATCACCAGTAATCCAATAGGTGCACCCCACAACACATAGGTGGCTGGCGTTACGCGCGGGCGATACAAAATATAATCGCCGTACCGCTCTACCATAAAATCGGTAATTTCTTTATCGGATTTATCGAGTTTGATCATCTCGTAGAGTTTGTTACGCAGATCTATAGAGATAGCAGAGTCGCTACCCGCTAAATTTTGGTTTTGACATTTAGGGCAGCGCATCTCTTCAATAAAACTTTGATAGCGCTTGCGCTCCAGCTCATTGGAAAAATCATGGGTTTCAATAGCCGCAAATGCGCTAAGGCTTGAAAAGACTACGCTGACGAATAGCAGAAATGTTTTAATTGAAAAGCCCATGGCCACACCCCGAAAAAATGATAGGCGAAGTATACCAAGAGTAGAGATAAGCGGTGAACAATTGCAGATGCGTTTGAAAAAACAGCGCAAGCGTTTGTTATTTAACCAAAAAATCATTTATTTGCAGATTTTAAAAAAATCTTTGAAAAAGTGGTTGACCTAATCGTCCAGATCATTAGAATGCGCGTCACCTGATCGGGCGGTTAGCTCAGTTGGTAGAGCAATGCCCTTACAAGGCATGGGTCACAAGTTCGAGTCTTGTACCGCCCACCACTTCTCTTCAGGTAAACACCTAGCTCAAAAAGCAAACGTGTTATCAACCAAAGTTTTATTTTGCGGACCGGTAGTTCAGCCGGTT
>SYDJ01000208.1 GCA_005801205.1 Gammaproteobacteria bacterium | reverse complement strand
GCATTCCTTGAATTCGTAGAAGGAAAAGTATTGCCAGCGGTTGCGATTTTGGAAGAGCGTGCGAAGGGTTAATTTGCGCTTTATAAATTAATTAGAAAGCCCGCCTTCAGAAATGGATGCGGGCTTTTTACTATGAAAATCGGATTTTTTACGAGATGACTAAAGAATTCAGCGCCAGCAAACTCGCCTATATTCTTGATGGCCAACTACTCGTTTACTTGCGCGATGATTTTGCGCATATCCCTTTCCCCAATATGTGGGATTTCCCCGGCGGAGTGCGCGAAGGCGATGAAACACCAGAGCAATGTGTGTTACGCGAATTGGAAGAAGAGTTCGGTATAAGACTGGAAGAATCGCGCTTAATCTATAAAAAAATAGGCGTGAACTTTAACAACACGGGAAATTCCTATTTTTTTGTCGCAGAAGGAAAGCGCGAAGAAATTGAAGCAATTGTCTTTAGTGAAGAAGGGCAGTATTGGCAGTTGATGCCTATCGAAGAATTTTTAGAACACCCAATGGCAATCGGCAGACTCAAAACTCGCCTGCAACATTTTATCGATTCTAAATAACTTGTATTCGCGGGAATATAATTTCAGCTTCACAGTTCACATTGCGTATCGCAATAGAACTGGCCACTAACAATTAGGATTAATATGATCGCCGAACATATACGAGCAGACATCTTAGAGCGAATTCGCGCTGCAGAAATCGAACACAATGTGAAAGTTATTTATGCCATCGAATCCGGCAGCCGGGCTTGGGGCTTCGCTTCGCCCAATAGCGATTATGATGTGCGCTTTGTGTATGTAAGACCTAAAGATTGGTATCTCACTATTGATGTTGAAGATAAACGCGATGTTATTGAGTATCCCATTGTCGATGATATTGATATTAATGGATGGGATTTACGCAAAGCTTTAAAGCTATTGTGGCGATCAAACCCCGCTATTATTGAATGGCTGCAATCACCCATTGTCTATATTGACGATAATCAATTTGCACCAGCCGCGCGTAAAATATTGCAAGATATATATTCTGTACCCAAAGGTATCTATCATTACCGCAGCATGGCAAAAACCAACTATCGTACTTATCTCAAAGAAGATTTAGTGCCCATTAAAAAATATTTCTATGTGCTAAGACCACTATTGGCAATTCGCTGGCTTGAGCAATATCAGCAACCAGCACCGATTGAATTTCATCGCCTACGGGAACTTATTGAAAGTGACGCTCTTCTAAATTCCGAAATTGAGAAGCTGCTACAGCGTAAAAAAATTAGTCAGGAAAAAGAAATAGCACCTGCGATTAAAGCACTGAATGATTTTATTGAAAGAGAATTAGAGGCACTGGAAACACGAGCAGCTCAAGATAACACCTACGACCGCGACATGGCGCAACTTAACCTATTATTTAAACAGCTTCTATCATGAAAAAATCTATATTAATTCTCGGCGGTTACGGCAACTTCGGTAAACGTATTAGTGAATCATTAGCTAAGCAAACCAACATTTGTTTGCTTATCGCTGGCCGCAGTTTCGAAAAAGCAAATCAGCTTTGTGATAAGTTGCGCTCTCAAAACTGCGAGGCCCAATTAAAGCCAGTCGCACTGGATATTTTTAGCGAAGATTTTCCGCAACAATTAAAAACCTTAAATCCATTTTTAGTTATTCACACTAGCGGGCCATTTCAGGGGCAGGATTATCGCGTGCCGCAAGCGTGTATTGACGCGGGTGCGCATTACATTGATTTAGCGGATGATCGCCGGTTCGTGTGCGACATTGCCAAGTTGGGCGAGCAAGCTAAAGCAAAAAATCTATTCGTCGTAAGCGGTGCAAGTTCAGTACCGGGTTTATCTTCAACGGTGATTGATCATTATGCTAAAGAATTCTCACGTATTGATTCCATTGATATTGCCATCGCGCCAGGCAATCGCGCTGAGCGTGGTGAAGCAACGGTTAAAGCTATTCTCTCTTACACAGGCCATACCATTAAAATATTTGAAAAGGGTGAGTGGATTAATAAGTATGGCTGGATGTCGCCACGCAAAATTGATTTTGGCAACACAGTAGGTAAACGCTTATTGGCGAATGTGGATGTTCCCGATTTGGAATTATTCCCCGCGCGTTATGCGCCTGTTAAAACCGTACACTTTCAAGCGGGTTTGGAATTGCCCTTGTTACATTGGGCTATGGTAGGCATGGCTTGGCTAGCAAAAAAAAGAATCGTAAAAAATTGGTCCCCTTTAGTTAAACCTATTGTTGCAACCAGCAATTGGTTTATACATTTAGGTTCAGACATTGGCGGCATGATGATTAAAATCAATGGCCTTGATGCAAACGGAACACCCAAAGAAATTCTTTGGCGTTTAACGGCTGAGCACGGTGTTGGCCCTTATATACCTACGCTTTCTGCCATTATTCTTGCGCAACAATTAATTGCAGAAAAACCGTTTACTGCTGGCGCAACGCCATGCCTTGGTTTGTATTCACTGGCCGATTTTGATGCGCTTGCAAAAATCTGGGGAATTTATCAACAGACCTTTACGAATGGTAAAGAGGTGAATGGCGTTGAGGTAGTCAATGGATAATTATTTGGTACTTAAATATATCCATATACTCTGCGCAATTGTTTTGTCTGGCACTGGCGCGGGCATCGCTTTTTTTATGTTGATGGCAAGCCGCAGTAAAAATATTTCGGTCATCGCACACACTGCACGATTTGTCGTTTTGGCCGATTGGATTTTTACCACGCCAGCCGTTATTGGCCAACTCATCACGGGCGTATTGTTAATGCAGCGTTTGCAATACAGTTTTAGCGCACCTTGGTTTATATGTGTAGCAAGCTTATTTGCATTTATCGGCTGCTGCTGGGTGCCGGTGGTGTTTATTCAATATCGCTTAAAAAGATTGGCGCAAAATGCAGAACAAACCGGTGTACTAAGCGATGAGTTTTATCTCGCAATGAAATACTGGATTGCGCTGGGTATTCCCGCATTTTGTGGCATTTTATTTATGCTCTGGTTAATGATTTTTAAACCCTTGGCGATTATCTAACTATGAAGCTTCCAGTGCGCGTTGAATTCATTTGTCGGCTAAGCCTAAGTGTATTGTGGCTATCTACGGCGGCAACGTCATTTTGGTGGGGGCGTACTATTGGTTATGACGTCTTAGAACTACAGCATATTCAGGGGGAATTCGCAGATTGGTGTATTAATACCGGCAGCGTGATAGATGCATTAATAGGCTTTTGGCTATTAACCACCTATAGGCTCAAATGGTGTTACAGCTTTCAATTAATTCTGGTCATTAGTTACAGTATTTTGCTCACTATTATCGCGCCCGCATTTTGGTTACACCCCTTTGGGCCGCTCACCAAAAATATTCCCATAGGTGCGCTCTTATATTTACTCTACAAATCTGAAGCTAAGGTTTAGCGTGTTTAATAAAATCTGGTAGTAAAAGAGGTTGCCGACATTGTTTTGGATTATTGCTAAACGGTGATTTCAAACAAATTACTTTGCGATTACCAAGATGTAATTGATCAATATTTTTCTTGTGATAATGATTGAATAGTTTATCTAAATCACCATTAGCCAATAATCTATTTAACCCTAAGGTAAACCGCTCAGCAATTTTTGGAAATTTTTTACTAACATAGAAATAAATGGGGGAGTCATAAACAATGAGCAGCGAAGATTCTATTGCCATAAAAGGATATTGGGACTTTTCAAGTTTATAGATTGTATCTATTTCATTTACGCCTAGCGGAATACAATCAAATCGTTTCAGCCCAAGCATGGGATAAAGCCCGTTTAAAGTGGGTGGTTCTATAGGTTTTATTCCGTTGAAACGGTAAATGGGTATTTCTGCCCAAGACGCAGCCTGAGCTATGCGTAAACCTTTAAGAGTTTCCGCACTGTTAATTCCACTAAAATCCACGCTTGCCTGAGTGTTAACCAAGCACACGCGATAGCCTTGCAAGCCGCGCAATATATCTATGGGAATGGGGATAACATCTGCCAGCGCAATATCAGTGCCGGGTGGCGCCCAGTGCACATTAAGTAGTTTGCCTTCGCTCAGCAATGCGGCTTGGCGTTTAGCGGTAGGCGCTTGACCATAAGGCTCCTCTTTGAAATCGCCGAACTCAGGGCGAGTGATTTCCAGGATGCGGTGAATTAGCTCAAAGTTATAGGCATGATGATCGTCATGACCACTGGTATTGTGATATTTAATGACCATGAGTTTGCTAGCGACAGGCTCTGATTTTTGTTCGCTGGCAAAAAGACGTGTTGAGACACCGCTTATAAACAACAAAGCAAGTAGTGCAAAAATCCGGAGAGTTGATTGAATAGCCATGTTTATTTCCGAAAACAAAAAAATAGCCCTTCCGCGTATTTTTACAGCATTGTGATTATTTTTGAATAACCAAAGACTAGCTGATTTCACCTAATCATGTGGAAAATAGCTGGCTTAGATGAAAATGATGTTAATCGGCACATTATAGGTCTGAAGTAATAAATTAATGCATGAACACGGCGACAACCGGACCTCACAGCGAACAAAATAGATGGCTATAAATCTCCATTTATTTGCATAGGATCAATTTTCGATACTTGAGGTATTTGGCGTTCAATTAACCGAATAAAGGATTCAATAAATTGATTTGCCTCTCCTATGGAAATTTCCGTCAATAGCAATTTCTCACCATGCGCAGCTTCAGCAGCAATTTTTGTTACTCCCATGGTGCTCGATAACCCTTTTAGTGAGTGCAACAATTGTGACGCGGCCTTTAGTTCGCCTTTTTCAAGAAGGGCCCTGAGCTGAATGGGTTGATTACTTAGGTTCTCAATAAATTTTGGCAGCATACGGCTATATAAATCTTTATTTCCACCCAGTCTGGAAATGGCTTTTTTAATATCTATGCCACTATCTTCATTCGCATCTACACCTTGATTTATGGGTTGATTAGTTAAGCCCGCGTTGTCGGCTAACGGAATATTCTCATCGGGTAAATCATCTATAGCTCCCCAACCTGCTTGTTTGCGTAATACCTGAATAACATGACTGATATCAAAGGGTTTACCGATATGATCATTCATGCTTGCGTTAATGCATGCTTCACGATCTGACGCCATAGCATTTGCCGTCATGGCTACAATGGGTAAATCTAATAGGCTGAGGGTATTGCGAATTTGTTTGGTGGCGGTAAGCCCATCCATTACTGGCATTTGTAAATCCATTAATACGACATCAAATCCAGCTTGATTAAGGCTATGAATATTATCGGCGAGAATATCCACAGCTTCTTGGCCATGGTTAGCAACCTGAACCTTAGCACCTTCTGCTTCTAACAATTCAACAGCAATTTGCTGATTGGTTGGATTATCTTCTACCAATAACACGCGCATTTTTTCTAAGCGCTTATCGCCTATTGCCAATGAGCCTACGTCAATTTTTTCATTTAAGACTTCAATTTCTTGCGCTGAAAGTGATGGCAATTTAATGCAAAATTGAAAGCAGCTACCTTTTCCTAATTCACTTTCTAGTGTGAGCGTTCCACCCATTAAAGCAACAAGCCGCTGACTAATCGCTAAGCCAAGCCCTGTCCCACCAAAGCGCCTTGTTGTTGAAGCTTCTGCTTGAGTAAAACTGCTGAATATTTTTTCTTGGCTTTCTTGCGCGATACCTATGCCCGTATCACGAACGCTAAATTTGAGTAACGGCTGGTCTTCACTATCAAACACCTGTGTTACTGAAATCATAACCGACCCGCGCTCGGTAAATTTGATCGCGTTGCCGCCAAGATTAATCAGAACTTGTTTAAGACGTAATGCGTCACCTAAAAGGTAAAGGGGTACATCGTCACCCACAGAGAAGCGTAGCTCAACGGGTTTGTTACTGATGTTGGTGGCCAAAATCACATTTAAATCACGAAATACATGTTCTAGATTGAATGGCGTGGGGTCTAGCTCCATCTTTCCGGCTTCTGCTTTGGAGAGATCTAAAATATCGTTTAATAAACTCAATAGCGCGCGCGCAGCACCTTCGGTTTTTACCGCATAATCTGTTTGCCGAGCGTTTAATTCTGTTTTTTGTAAGAGAAATAACATGCCTAAAATGGCATTCATGGGGGTGCGTAACTCGTGGCTCATATTGGCCAAAAATTGGCTTTTGGCGAGGTTGGCGTCTTGTGCTTTTGCCACCGCCAGCTCAAGCGCTTTTTCACGCTGCGTGAGGTCTTCGGCAAGCTTTTCAGTTTGAATGAGGAGTTCGTTGGTTTTTGCATTGGTTTCACGGAAGATATTGGCCGCTAACGCGAGTTGGCCAATTTCATCTTTCCTATTCATCCCCGGTATTTCTGCAAGGCTTTCTCCTGATGCTAGACGGCTAAACGTATGCGTAATTGACTGCAATGGCTTACTTATTCTAGCGCCAATGATGAATGCGGCTATCGCAGCAATCAGCGCGCCTAAGAGGGATATCAAAATTTCTATCTTTTGTATCCACTTGATTTGTTGCTCGGTTGAAACAAAAAGTGTGGTTTGTTCTTGCAGCTTTTGAGATTTTAGCGATTCCGATAAATTACTAAGCTCAGCGGTTTCACCGGCAATAACCACATTAACCAGAAATAAATAGTTTCGGTCTGCCTGTACCGCTTTGTTGAACAGTAATTGGGTTTGTTCAAGCAGTTGAATCACGGCGACAATTTCACGCTTAGCGTCACTGTTATGAATGCTTGGCAGCGCTGCTTTAAGCAGGCTTGTGGCATCGTGTAGATCTTTTATGACGCGCTGGCGCAATTGAAACTCGCGCTTAACAAAATAGCGCCCACTCAAGGTTTCCGCTTCGGAAACGTTTCCCTGTGTATCCCACACAGTGTCGATTATGTGTTCGTTGCCTTGATGTTTTACAAAATGAAACGTGCGGTCTAGCTTGCTGTCTAGCTCGTCATAAATAGCGCTTAAGCGTTCGGTCACTAAGGCTTCTCGGTAGGCGCGTTCCTTTTCTAAGCTTTCGATTTTTTCGACAAATGAATCAGCCGCTTGCTTCATTTGCGTTAATTGCGTGTTGGCAGGGTGTCTATTCTTTGCCTCATTGGCAAGAAGTTGAGCAATATCCAGCGATAGCTGACTACGCAACCTATGGAGCTGTGCAGAGGAAACGCTTTTTTCTGCGGTGCTAAAGGCAAGAATAGAGCGCTGTAAATCGGATACGTTTTTATCAACTTTCAACATTAAATTAGTGTCAGCGCTTTCTTGCTTAAACTGCCGAAAGTGCTGATAAAAATCTTGTAAGCCAACAATATTTATTCCTGTGATCGTAAAGCTAAGCAATAACACAAAAATAAAACTGCCCAAAATTTTATGGCGGATGCTAAAAATCAATTCATTTTTTTGTGTCATGACGATTAAGCCAGCAAAAATTCGTACCAGCGTTCAAGTGAATACTCATAATTTTCCATGACAGTATTCCAAATGGCGACATGACTAAATCGATTCACATAGGAGCCACCGGTGCGAATATCACCGGCGGGGACGGATATTCGCCCATCGGTACCTTTGAGAGGAATATTCGTAGGCTTTCCATCGTACCAATAATTCCATTCGTTGGCGGTGAGCAATGGCTTAGAGCGCTCTGGGTTAGAAATGTAATAGCCCTGACGGGCAATAAAAGCCCCCGCCCACCCGCTTAACCACCAGTTCATATAATCGTATGCGGCATCTTGCACTTGCCCTTTGCATTCGCGCGACATGCACATAACGCCATGCCAAGCTCGGTAACCTTCTTTGGGTGCGGCATAGGTTACGGGTGTACCCATGCCATTGGCCGTAGATACGCCGGGGGAAAACATGCTCTCAATGACCACGCGACCGCTGGTCATAAACTCTGCACTTTGCGGAACGGTATTCCAGAAACCGGCAAAGTGCTTTTGCTTCTTGTATTCCATTAAGATGGCGAACAGCTTATCTATTTCTGCGATGGTCATATTGCTCATATCCGCAAAGCGCATAAGACCTTTGGCTTGAACCGCTAGCGCTAAATCAAAAATGCCGATGGTGGGTGCATTCACAATACCGACTTTTCCTTTCCATTTTGGGTCTAACAGCCAACCCCAGCTTTCGGTTTGATAAGGCACACCTTTAGGGATGATCTTGGTGTTGTAGCCAAAAGAATCGACATTATGAACATAGGGTAAAAAACTGATCTCACCGGTAAATTTGGCACCGAGGGAACCATCTGCCTGCACGTTCAGCAGCTTGTAGGGGGCATCACCTAAACCAACAGGAGCCTTGTCGGTTATTCGGCCTTTCTTGGAAATGTTATTGATTTCATCCCAATATCTAAGCCGTTCGGTTTTGATAGGTTGAATTGCATTGGCTTGCCAAAGTGGTTTAATACTGTCTGTCCATTGCTCATAGAGATCGAAAGAATTGGGATTTGTTGTGGCCTTTTGTACAAGCTCTGCCTCTCCTCTCGCCTCAAAAACCAAGTTAATGCCAAGATCTTCGCTGGCCTTTTTTCGGATTTCTTCTTGAAGCGTTACGTGAGTGCCAATAATGCGCAAGGTAGTTTGGCTTTTCGCAAACACATAAGGGGCTTTAGCGGTGATAACGCCAACACCTGTAGCCTTAGCCGCCACGGATAAAAATTGACGTCGATTAAGTGTGCCATCTACCATGTTGCTCACCGAGTATTTGTGTACAGAAGGGAATGGTTTGAGTGTAGATGGCAGACAGGGATTTGCAACTCAGCCAAACCCTACGTGAGATCGACCAGAACAAAGCATCATGAGCAAACCATCAAGGAAAGCAGGTTGTTAGGGAATTAAGGTTTTTATCGCCAAACCAATCAACGCCGCCGCACCAATCACATGGATGACATTACGTTTAAATTTAAATAGTGCAACCGCAGCAGCCACAGCAATCACGGCTGAACCAATATCAAAACCACCACTAAAGCCCTGCGGCCATAACACATGGTAACCAAAGAAGAGTGCAAGATTTAAAATCACACCCACGACTGCGGCGGTAATAGCGGTAAGTGGGGCAGTAAATTTTAAATTGTTGTGCGTGGTTTCTACAAAAGGCCCGCCCGCTAAAATAAAAATAAACGAGGGCAAAAATGTAAACCACGTCACCAGCGATGCCGCTAGCGCGCCAGATAAAAATAAATGCTCTGTGCCCAATAAGGCTTTTACATAACCACCCACAAACCCGACAAACGCAACCACCATAATTAATGGCCCAGGTGTTGTTTCACCGAGTGCAAGGCCATCAATCATTTGTGTTGGTGTGAGCCATTGGTAGTGACCTACTGCGCCTTGGTACACATAAGGTAAAACCGCATAAGCCCCGCCAAAGGTTAAGAGCGCAGCCTTGGTAAAAAACCACGCCATTTGGGTGAAGTCATGTTGCCAACCAAAAATGGCATAGAGCGCGCCCATTGGAATAATCCAAAGCGTAAAACCTATTGCAAACACAAATGCAAAGCGCGACCAACGAAAGAGTGCGTGCGCCGGTGTTGGCGTTTGGTCATCAATGATTGCTGCACCAAAAGATTGATTTGCAGCGCCGTGGCCGCCACTCGCATTAAAAAATTGCGGTGCATAACGGCCGCCCACATAGCCTGTTACAGCAGCACCTAACACAATAAACGGGAAAGGAATATTTAACGCAAAAATAGCGACAAAGGACGCAGCAGCAATTGCCCACAATACATTATTTTTTAAGGCACGCGACCCTATGCGATGCGCCGCTTGCACCACAATGGCGGTTACTGCGGGTTTAATGCCGTAAAATAATCCTGCGACTAAAGGTACATCGCCATAGGCGATATAAACCCACGAAAGCGCAATTAAAATAAATAACGACGGCAACACGAATAGCACGCCGGCAATAACACCGCCCCAAGTGCGGTGCATTAACCAGCCAATATAGGTGGCAAGTTGTTGCGCCTCTGGCCCCGGTAATACCATGCAGTAATTGAGCGCATGCAGAAAACGCTTTTCTGAAATCCAACGACGAGTTTCTACCAATTCTTGATGCATGATAGATATTTGCCCCGCAGGGCCGCCAAAACTAATAAAGCCGAGTTTTAACCAAAACCAAAAGGCTTGCGCCAAACTAACAGGTGCTGGTGCGATTTCACGTGATTCATCTTTCATCTATTTATTGCCTTAGAAAATATTTTTCTGTGCTGTTAGGTTCACTTTTTTTAATAAACAATCGTTTCTCTGCTTCTATGCCTAATAACACTTGAAACACATCGCCCAAGATGGCGCGCGATGAATAATAACCATGACCTAAACCGAGTGCGGGAGCATCTACCAAACTCACGTTAATGGAATCAATACTTTCAGAAAATGCACAGGCGCCAAAGCGGGGGTTTTTATTGTAGATTTCCGAGACTGTCATAGCTCTATCGTTATAGGAACAATAAATGGTGATGCGTTTGGTATTGTCTTTAACGGCAGCGGCGATATTGATAAATTCATCGGCCTCAAAATCGGGCGCGTTCAGAATGAGTTCATTGATAATTTTTGCATCTGGATTTTGTACAGAAAAATCTCTGAGAGCCGGCAAGGCTACTTGATGCCCCATAGAGTGCACCACCAAATTTACGGTTAAATGATTTGCATTTAATTGATTTAAAAACTCTTTAAAGCGCGCGGTCGAATCCTGCGCATTTTTTAAATTGTGGTCATAAGTGCGCGTAATTATTTTCTCGTCTAAGAATCCATCTTTCGCACCCGCAGGCCAAGAATATAAAACTATGGGCCCTTGGTATTTTAAGTCATAGGCAATTTGTGCCGCTCTCAGCAGAGCATCTTCATAACGCACATTAAACCCGTGAACAAATACCAGCGGATAACGCTCCGATTTTTTAAGGTAATCAAATACGGCCGCTTCCGTTAAGTTTCTTGAGTTCAAAATTTTGAAAAAATCATGGGATGATTGGCGATTATCTTTCGTTAAACGAATCAAACCTGTACTGTGATTTTTTGGAACATTAATTTTGCATATACCAAAATGCACGCCCTCATCACGCTCTACGCCCAGTTGATCATTGCTGCAACCAAAGGTGGCGCTCTTTAGTTTACGATTGGTAATGACCAAAACATCTAGCGCGCGGGTATCCGAATAATTTTCAATAAAATAATTGCCCCAAATTTTACTCAAGGTTTTTTGAAACTCATCATCAACATGACGTGGTAAGGGCGCTTCAGGTGCGGGCCCTGTTATGGGCGTTACCGTGGGTGCAGCATCCGGTTTTGCAAAGGGCGAGCTGATTTTAGTGGGTAAACCACCGCAACTGTTTAGTAAGAATACGCACATCATCAATGATACAAACTTCATAACACACTGCCCTGCTATAGATTAGTGGGCGCAATCATATTACGTGGTAGGCAAGATAACTAGGCGAGCGCAGTTTCTTTTACACAATAAAAAACCGCCAAGGCAGCAGGTGCCTTGGCGGTTTTTCACGGCTCGAATTATAACTACTACGGCGTTAAAACTTGCAGTGCCGCGCTTACATACACCAGTGGTGCATTCCAGTTAATAGCGATTTCATTGCTCGCATAACTGCAGGTGTCGTCTAGATAAGATTTTGCCGGCAAGTTAGAGGGGTAAGGAACACTGCAATCCTTTTTATCTTGCTGGCCGGGGTTAGGGCCACCCGCTAAAAAGCCGGGGATAGAACCCGCAATACCATCTGCATCTGAGGGGCGGTGATGGATATGTTGCGGTGTGCGCACACCAAAACCTGTCACATAGGAGAAATCGGTTGGGTTGCGGCCAAGCACATAATCCAACAGCGACTGCGCGGCGTTCAGGTAATCGGTTTTGCTGTTATCTAACGTATAAGCCGCTAGTAGCATCATCGCCTGATTGAGCGCAACGGAATTGCTACCCCAAATAAAATCGCTGTTCACCAAAGGCACGCCGTAGGCGGATGCCGTTTTTTTAGCGACTATAGTTGTCGCCAGAACATCCAAACGATTTTTAATGAGTGCTTTATCTGCAGCACTGGTGAGTGAACTCAGGTTGTGTGCGAGTGAAATCCAGCCGAGAGATTTCACGCCGGCCCATGCAGGTACATCTGCCGTAACCGTCGCAGGTTTAAGGTCGGTGTAATAGGTATCGTCTTTAGTGGTGATGTACAACTCCGCCGCCGCCCATGCGAATTCATCTTTCACATCGCCATCGTCATAAGCACCGGTAGAAATATCGCTCGGTTGCACATAGTAAATTGCTGGGTTGGCTTTCGCCCATTGATAGGCCGATTTAGCGGCCTTGAGCATTTTGGTGGAAAGACCGGGGTAGGTGGATTCGTAAGGCGCGTAGATGCGACTGGCGGCGGCCATTACCGCTGCAAAATCCAAGGTGGCTGCGGTCGCTTTTTGCACCATGAAACGGTCTGACGTATCGGCTTCGGGCATCACCATACCGCTAAACTTTTTACTGGTGAGCTTGTGATAAACGCCGCCGTCGTTAGGGTCTTGCATGGCGAGCATCCATTCCAAATTCCACATGGCCTCGTTCAATACATCGGGTACCGCATCTGCACTTTCGGGGATATTGAGGTTCTGGGTTTTAAAGTAATTTGCATGGTGCTCATAGGCCGCAAGCAAGGTGTAAGTGCTGATGCCGGAATTGACGATATAAAGATTGTAATCGCCAGCGTCATACCAGCCTTTGGGTGCAGACACTATGGTGCCTTCTGGGCGCGCCACTGTGGCGGCAGATTTATGGATATAGACTTTAGTGCCGGGGTGGCCAGCAGCGCGTTTGTAAACGCCAGCGTGGGTTTCTAATAACGCTGTACTCGCGCGATTGAAATAAAAGGCTTTGATGGCACCGGCATTAAGTGCATCGTAAGCATTAGTGGCGATTTTAAAACTGGCGGATTTTCCGATACCTGCAACAGTTAGTGTGTACTCACCTACGGCTGTTATTGATGAGAAGTCTGCGAGTTTTACTGATTCCTCAGCAGGTGCCCAGGTTTGGGCTGCACTTAAATTGCCCGTGAGCACCACAGAGTTATCGCTGGTTTTCGTCACCGTAAAAGTTGTTGCTGCCACCGCCGGTATTACCGCCAGCTTCTCTGCGCTGGGTTTGTAGCCAATTTGATTGAGTTTAATTAAGGTGGTGAGCGCAGCCGTGCTGGAGGCAACCGAACTGCTTGAGCTAGCGATGCTTGCCGTAGAGCTCATCGTGGTGGATGGTGGCTTTGTGCCACCGCCACCACCGCAGGCAAGGAGAATCGAGCTTAAGGCGACAAGACTTAGGTATTTAGTGGTTTTAGTGTTTGGCGTAGTAGTGTTTTGCATAGGATTGTCCGGGGTTGTGTAGTGCGCCTGCGTTCACGCTGCAGTTATTAATCGCAGGAAATTATTAAATAACACTCGTCACACCAGCCGCAATTTTCCTTACACTTCTTGCCTGTAAAGAAAAGCAATCACACCTTGCTCGTGTTCGGTTCAGCTTGAATCCCCTATACTCCGCCCATGATGAAAACTCCCCACACAATCCTGAAAGATGTCTTTGGCTACCACGAATTTCGCGGCCCGCAAGAAGCCGTGATTAATGCGCTGGTTTCAGGCGATGATGCCCTCGTGTTAATGCCCACCGGCGGCGGAAAATCACTCTGCTACCAAATTCCATCATTGGTACGCGATGGCGTTGGTGTAGTGGTATCGCCCTTAATTGCCTTAATGCAAGATCAAGTGAGCGCGCTGCACGAACTCGGCGTGCGTGCCGGATTTTTAAATTCCAGCATGACACCACAAGAAGCTTGGCAAACCGAATTGGCCATGCACAATGGCGAGCTGGATATGCTCTATGTTGCGCCCGAACGTTTAATTCAGCCGCGCACCTTGGAAATGTTACACGGCGTAAAAATTGCGCTCTTTGCGATTGATGAAGCCCACTGCGTATCCCAATGGGGCCACGATTTTCGCGCCGATTATTTAAAGCTGGATATGCTGCAGCGCGAATTTCCGCAAGTGCCGCGCATTGCACTTACCGCAACGGCCGATGTGCGCACCCGCGAAGAAATTATCGCGCGCCTGCAATTGGAACATGCACAGCAATTTGTGAATGGTTTTGATCGCCCGAATATTCAATATCGTATTCAACAAAAAAATAATCCTAAAATTCAACTCATGCGCTTTCTGCGTGATGAACAAGCCAATAATTCTGGCATTATTTATTGCCTATCGCGCAATAAGGTAGAACAAATTGCAGAGTGGTTAAGCACCGAAGGTTTTACCGCATTGCCTTATCACGCCGGTTTACCAGCGCCCATCCGCCAAAAAAATCAGCAGCGTTTTTTACGTGAAGACAACATCATTATGGTGGCGACTATCGCCTTCGGCATGGGCATTGATAAACCCGATGTGCGTTTTGTGGCGCATTTAGATTTACCCAAAAGTATTGAAGCTTATTACCAAGAAACTGGCCGCGCGGGCCGCGATGGTGAACCCGCCACGACACTTTTATTGTACGGCTTGGAGGATGTGGTCAAGCTGCGCCAAATGATGTCCAACTCCGAAGGCAACGACGAATTTAAACGCAACGAACAGCAGCGGTTAAATGCCATGTTAGGCTTGTGTGAAATTACCACCTGCCGCCGCCAAACGTTATTGCGTTACTTTGGCGATACCCTTGCGCAACCCTGCGGCAATTGCGATTCCTGTTTAACGCCGGCACAAACTTGGGATGCCACTGAACCTGTGCGCATGGCGCTCTCTTGCGTGTACCGCACTGGCCAACGTTTTGGTGCAGGCCATGTGATTGATGTGTTGCGCGGCAGCAGCAATGAAAAAATACATTCATTTAATCATCAAAGCCTTTCCACCTACGGCATTGGCAAACATCTTACCGCCGACGAATGGAAATCTATTTTTCGGCAATTAGTCGCACGCGGTTTGTTAGATGTAGATGCACAAGCCTACGGCGGCTTGAAATTAAACGATGCTTGCCGCGCTATTTTACGCGGCGAAGAAAAAATTCAATTGCGTCGCGAAATTAAAGCCAGCGCGACCGCTGTTGCACGCAAGCAAGGCGTGGTGGTGGATGTGGAGGATCAACATTTATGGAACGCACTGCGCTCTTGCCGCAAACGCTTAGCCGAAGAACACGGCGTACCGCCCTACGTTATTTTCCACGATGCAACTTTGCGTGAAATGCTAGAGTTTCGCCCCACCACTGAAAGCGAACTCCTATCCATTACCGGCGTTGGAAACAGTAAATTAGAGCGGTTTGGCGCTGCGTTTTTAGAGGTGATTCGTGAAGCAGAGTACAGACACTAACTGCAACAACGCATTAAACTCCCTATTGTTACTCGCTTTTACATTGGCCATAGCAAGTGAGTTAAATAACGCCCATAAAAAAACCGGCCTAAGCCGGTTTTTTAAAGCAGGTTTACACTTACTTAACTTGCTTCTTTTTCACATCAGTAGAAACCGCACCGACTACACGGCGGTTTTCTTCACGGCCAGCAGCAGTTTTGTTATCTGCAGCGGGTTGTGCTTCACCGAAACCTTTAGCGGTTACGCGGTCAGCCGCAATACCAAACTTGGTGATCAATACTTGCTTAACAGCGTCAGCACGGCTTTGCGACAACTTCTCGTTGTACGCATCAGCGCCTTGGCTATCGGTGTGACCTTCAACTGTCACAACAGTATTAGCGTATTGGTTCATGAACTTAGCCAAGTTACCGATATCTTCTAAGTAAATATCTTTTACTAGTGATTTAGCGGTATCAAATTTCACAGCCAATTTCACAGCAACTGTTTCGGTCAACTCCATTGGGCAACCCACAGCGTCAACTTTGTATTGTTTTGGGGTATCTGGGCATTTGTCTTTAGAGTCAAATACGCCGTCACCATCGCTATCGATGTCTGCTTTTGGAGCAGGAGCGGCAGCAGCAACGGGAGCAGCTTTAACTGGCTCTGCACCGAACAAGTAGCTGATACCTGCATTCACAGCCAAATCGGTGTATTCACGGTCTAAACTGTTAAATGCACGTATGTCACTGCGGAATTCCCAGTTGCCACCCAAATCGTGCTTCAAACCGGCACCCAAGTTAACCAAGGTGTCGCGGTCATTTTTCAGGCCTTTCACTTTCAAGGACTGATCGCCCACACCGAAGGCAACAAAAGGACGCCACAAGCTGGTGGTGTCGATATTGTACAAAGCATCCAAACGGTATTGACGACCATCGATATCAACATTGGTGCCGCTAATTTCGCTGCTGAAATCGCTAGCGACAGCTTCCAATGTCCAGTTTTTGTTCACAACATAGCCTAAGCCAAGGTTTAACGCGGTTGCATCGTCTCTTGATTCTTCAAAGAAATCGCGGCCAGCGCCAACTTGAACTTCAAATTTGTGGTTGTCTGCCATAGTACCCGATGAAATCAGGGTAGCAACGAGAGCAGATAAAAGTTTTACGCGTGTGTGTTTCATGTGTGAGTCTCCATTGATAGCTGAAATAGCTACATATAACGATGTGATCTTCCGGTAACTGCTGTCGGCCGATCCTGTTTATTAATTCCAGTTTGTCTAATTAGTGGGCTTTGCGCCGTTTTTGCTAATTAAAGCAGCCTTAAAATCCGTCTCATCGTTATTCTTAGGGGTGTCACCTTAACAAATTACACACCATGTTGAAACAATAAATCCCATACCCCATGCCCCAAGCGAGCACCGCGCTTCTCAAACTTGGTAATTGGGCGGTATTCTGGTCTTGGGCTGTAACCTTTGTTTTCATCGATGTTAGCGTACTTTTCGGCGCTGTTCATGACTTCTAGCATCTGTTCGGCGTAATTCTGCCAATCGGTTGCCATGTGGAAAACACCGCCTTGCTTGATTTTTGGGCGCACTTTTTGAACAAAGGCAGGTTGCAAAATCCGGCGCTTGTTGTGTTTTTTCTTGTGCCAAGGGTCAGGAAAGTAAAGCTGTAAACGGTCGATGGACGCATCCGCAATACAATCTTCCAGTACATCCATAGCATCTGCCATATAGACGCGCAGATTTTTCACACCTGCTTTGCCAGCTTCATTTATCAACTTGCCCACACCCGGCGGATGCACTTCAATACCAATAAAATCTTTATCTGGCTCGTTCTTCGCCATCTCTAACAGCGAATCGCCCATACCGAAGCCGATTTCCAACACCAAAGGCGCTTGGCGACCAAAGACGGTTTCCAAATCAATGGCACCCTTGTATAGGCTCAAACCATAGGTTGGCCAATAGCTGTCAAAGGCGGCTTTTTGGCCAGAGGTAATGCGACCCGCACGAATCACAAAGCTGCGAATCGATTTGGGTTTGAATTCGGGCTTGATTAAAAAGCCTTCCTCACCGTCGGCGACGGGAGCGATAAACGCTAAAGTTTCAGACATAAATACCAAACTAAGATGACTTCAAAGAAAGATGATTTCAAAAAAAGATGACTTCAAAAAAGGAATTAGCGGCGTAACGCATGAACCGCCAAGCTTGCCCAGCCCACCAAAAAACTTAAGCCACCCATAGGAGTGATGGCTCCGAGGGCTTTGGGTGCCCCAAGCGCCAAGGCATAAAGGCTACCGCTAAATAAAAAGCTGCCCAGTATAAAGGCTAAACCGCTCAGCTTTAAGGCTTTTGATGCCTGAGTTTGATAAAGCAGCCCAACCGCTAGCAGTGCAAGTGCGTGGTACATCTGGTATTGCACGCCGGTTTGCCAGGTGGCGAGGGATTCTGCGGCGATGCGATGTTTGAGCCCGTGGGCTGCAAAGGCTCCCAAACTCACTCCGAGAAAACCGCTGATGGCGGCAAAACTTAACAATAATCGTTGCATTTGATAGTCCCAAAAAGCAAAAAGCCGCGCTAGGCGCGGCTTTTTGGTGATTCGTAAAGGCTTAAGCTTCCATCATCATGGCTTTTACTTTGTTCATGGCATTTTTTTCTAGCTGACGAATACGCTCAGCTGATACGCCATATTCATCCGCCAAATCGTGCAAAGTGGCTTTGTCATCGTTCAACCAGCGGCGTTGCAAGATGGCACGGCTGCGGTCGTCGAGTTTTTGCATGGCCAATTCTAAGCCATTAACGTTGGATTCTTCCCAGTTGGATTCTTCCAAACGTACCGCTGGGTCATAGCGGTTGTCTTCTAAGTAATGGGCTGGTGCTACGTAAGCGCTTTCTTCATCGTCTTCGTCGGCATCAAAACCGGCGTCGTAAGAGGCTAAACGGCCTTCCATTTCGCGCACTTGTTTAACATCTACACCTAAATCTTGCGCTACGGCATGAGCTTCATCGTTGCTTAACCACGCCAAACGCTTTTTAGCGCCGCGCAGATTAAAGAACAATTTGCGCTGAGCTTTGGTGG
>SYDJ01000207.1 GCA_005801205.1 Gammaproteobacteria bacterium | reverse complement strand
TTCCATCAACGCCAAAAGGCCGATAGCACCAAGGAAAACCGGCTTAATTTTGCGGCGCTTTTCCGCAATGATGACAAACGGCAACATGATCGCAAAGGCGATGACCAGCATGGGGAAATAAAGCAGACCGTGATGGCCGCGTTCGATATGCAACTGCTGCTCAAGAATCTGCGGCAGCACCATAAAGTTGGCCATAAGCACAAAATGCAACGCGAAAATACCCAAGTTTAAGCGCAGCAATTCGGGATTTTTAAAGGTTTTCCAGAAAAGCTCTGGCGCGGGCAAGGCTTCGCGCTTGGGTTGCGGCGCGTGTTTTACCGCAGGAATAAACGCAAACAGAATAACAATCCCAATCACGCCCAAGGCGGCGGTGATCCAGAAAATAGCACCCACGCCCCCCCAATTAGCCACCAGCGGGCCAACTGTCATAGCCACCGAGAAAGAAATACCAATGGACGCACCAATCGTCGCCATGGCCTTAGTGCGGCTTTCATCAGACGTAAGATCGGTTAAGAGCGCCATGACCACACCCGAAATCGCCCCGCCACCTTGCAGCAATCGCCCGATGATTAAGCCGTACACGGTGGTCGCCTGCGCGGCAATAACGCTGCCCAGAATAAATACAATCAAGCCAACCAGAATAATCGGCTTGCGGCCAATGCGATCAGAGAGCATGCCAAATGGAATCTGCAAAAGTGCTTGGCTCGCGCCATAAGCACCTAAAGCAACACCCAATAAAAAAGGGGTGTGGTGTTCGTATTGCGTGCCGTAAAGCGCCAAAACGGGCAGCAACAAAAACAGACCAAACATACGAAAGGTATAAAGCGCGGCGAGCGACGCCACAACTCTACGTTCAAATGGCAAAGGAGCAGATTGCACTAGAGGAGACTCTTATATAAACCAGCGAGAAAACAAAGGCGGCGATTCTACCAAGAGCGAGGGGCCTGCGGCTAATAATTAACAAGCAGCAGGCCCAGTAAACGCCACCCGCGCTTCAGGCGATGCTGCTTGCAGGAATGCATTCAAATAACTATAGTGAATGCATAGAATGCATTTTTATGAGGTGACACTATGGCAATGTTAACAGTACGCAATCTGCCCGACGATGTGCACCGAGCCTTAAGGGTACAAGCCGCTCTGCATGGGCGAAGCACCGAGGCCGAGGTTCGTGAGATTCTGGCGAACGCCGTCAAACCAGAAGCCCGCATGCGCGTGGGCGATGCGCTCGCCGCACTGGGCCGCAAGCTTGCGTTAAAAAACGAAGATTTTGACATCTTCGATCAGGTACGCGACAAAACGCCGGCTGAGCCACCGAGGTTTGAATGATCCTTCTTGATACCAACGTTATTTCTGAAGCGATGAAGCCAGCCCCGCACCCGCCTGTACTGGCGTGGCTGAATAATCAAGCGGCAGAAACCTTGTACCTATCCAGCGTCACCCTCGCCGAAATGCTATTTGGCATAGCCGCACTCCCAGACGGCAAACGCAAAGAAAAACTAACCGACGCGCTTGATGGCCTGACAGCGCTGTTCAGAGATCGCATACTGCCATTCGATGTAGATGCAGCGCGTCATTACGCCACCTTGGCTGTAGCCGCCAGGGCTGGAGGGCGAGGATTTCCAACACCAGACGGCTATATAGCCGCAATCGCCGCATCAAGAGGATTCATTGTAGCCTCACGTGACACAGCGCCTTATAAAGCAGCCGATCTCACCGTGATTAACCCTTGGGAAATATGATTGGTAGGGCGTTTAAAGCGAAGCACTACACGTCAAATCAAAGCAAACTAAGGGAGCCTGACGCGGTTAATAAACGCATGAAATTAATCGAGTGGTATAAGCTAAAACTCCACCGAGATTCCTTGATGTCCATGGTCGGCAGTCGATGTTGACACTACGCTGACCTTTGGCTGAGATTTCCATCCTCCAGTAATATACACTCTATCCAAATTCCATTTAGCATGGCCGCCTCCCTCGTGCAGACATTTTGCATCATTAAAAATATTATTTAGTGTTCCCGGAGTCGCCCGATTAAAATCGCCAATCCAGAGCACAGGGGTATTAGGGGCGCTATATTGAATGAGATTCCGAACTTCTTCGGCCGCAATAGTAAGTGCTTCACTAGCAAACTTTTCATTCCCCGATTTCAAATGCATAAACACTACCCTTACGGGGGATCCTCTCAATTTAAACGTGACTATAGGTCTCACAGTTCCACAAAGCGTATCAATATCTGTAGGGTTAATAATGGTTCGTTTCCCTTCTTTTTGTTGAAGGCTCATAACAGGATCACTATCTGTACTTCTCCACGCTAAATCAAACGTACTCTTTGCCTGATCTGATTCGGCCAAACAAATAATGTCGTAACCAGAATATTTTATCGCTCCCCAACCTCCGTTCACACCTTGATTCATGTACAAAATTTTCACCAACGCTCTCCTTTTTATTTAATTTTGCATCAAACAATTTGATACATACTAATGATTGTCAAAACGACGTAATTCTATAACTGGAATTTGAAAATATAATTTATCAAAGCCGCTTTTGCGGTATTGAATCTTAACAACAATACATCACGATAGTCGCAACAAGATATTACATGATGTTTCACGATTAATAGTGTAAAAATTAGGCATCAATCGTCTCCGGAAAAAACTCCGGATGCTGACTCGTCAACTTCACAAGGCTGGCAAAGCACGCAGGGTCAATCGCAGTGCCAACGGACTCTTTCATAATCGCGAGGGTTTTACTAATAGGCATAGCACCGCGATAGGGGCGCTCTGCGGTGATGGCGTCAAAGATATCGGCGGTGGTGATAATGCGGGTTTCTAGGGTGATAAATTCGGCGGTTAAACCGAGTGGATAGCCTTTGCCATCTAAGCGTTCGTGGTGGGCGGCGGAGATTCGCGCTAGCTCATCAAAGGCGCGCACTCGCTCTAAGATTTTACCGGTGTAAACCGCGTGCATTTTTACCGCTTCGTATTCGGCATCTGTCAGCTTGCCGGGTTTATCCAAAATTGTGTTGCTCACCCCCAACTTACCCACATCGTGCAAAAGTGCGCCGCGTTTTAGCCAGCGCTGGCGAGTTTCGCTAATCCCTAAATCTTCGGCCAAGAGTGTCGTGTAAAGCCCTACCCGTGCGCTGTGGCCAGAGGTGTAGGGGCTTTTGGCATCGACTACTTGGCCGAAAGCTTCGGCGACATCGTCAAAGAAATCTTCATCCAACTCTTTTTCAAACTCGCCCGGTTCCAAGCCCAAAATCACTTTGTCGATGTCAGTGGAGTTGAGTGTTTCCCAAAATCCGGGTTCTTTTGCGACAGCCGTAAAAGTATTTACCAATTCAGGATCAAACCAAGAACCCGCGCGCGTTTGCACCTCTTCCAACGCACCCGTGGCACCGCTAGCGGAGTTGAGGATATCAATCACTTGCGAGAGCAGCGCTATACGCGAATAGAGGGGGATAGCCTGACCCCTTAAGCCTTCGGGGCGGCCGTGGCCATCCCAGTGTTCATCCAGCGAGTGCACCCCCAAAGCGACGGGCTCTTGAAAGCGCAGGCGGCGCGCGATATCCGCACCGCGCGTACAACGGGTTTGAATTAGCTCTTGGGCGATAGCATCGCCGTGGGCAAAAATATCGGAGATCGCTCTGAAGCGGGTGAGAATGCCAGCGGTGTTGCCGGTATGGCGCAACACAAAGCGCAGCACCTGCGGCAAGCTGCCATCCACCCATTTGAAATCGCGCTTAAAGCTGAGATCGTCCGTTAAATAGAGTTCGCAAATCCGCGAGGCGTTGCTGCTGCAACCTAAATCCTTCAAGAGCAATACATAGTAAAGCTCCCACAACTGGTCATCTGGCAAACCCATGTACTGGCCAATATTCATTCCAATCCAGCAGCAGCGAATGCAGTGCCCGGGTGGCTGCCCTTCGGTGATATCCAGCGCGTAACTGAGTGCGCTCATGAGTTCAGAAAGCTTTAAATGCTGCACAGCGGCCTCGCTGAAACCCTTTTGGGTTGGTATGCGTGAGCTATGAGTGTTGCCTACTAAACGCTTAAGCGCCAATTGGAAACAAAAAATCCAACAACAACGAATTAAGCGCCAACGAAAACTGAGCTTGAACGATGATTTAAAACCGCTGAATTTTTTGTGCGGTTACAAAGGGCGTCTATACTGAACCTTAGCAACACCCAACACTTTGTAAGTGCCAGTATTTTTGCTGGCCTATGCGCCTTATTTTTACTGCATGTGAAACTACACCATGTTAACAACCGACGAAGATATAGAAACAACCATTAAAGGCATTCTCAGGAGTGCTTCGCTCGTGCAGACATGCCAGTTTACAGGTTGCGATGCCCTTGAACTTGTCGATATGGATAGTGATTATATTTTAGGGCAAGTTGTGTCACGCCAAATGATTCTAATCCTTATATCTGGCACAGAAATGAAAATACTCCTTAAAATTCATTTTAATGACAGCGAAGGAAACAGTTTGCGACGCAAGAAATTTCCCGATCAGCCAACAGATGCGCAGCTAGTGACAGCCAAAACAGTAGATTATATGAAAGAGCTTACTAACCAAGTTAGTGGGCGAATATGCCGTATTTTTCAGCTTAATAATTTATCGCTAGGCATGTGCATTCCACTTAACATGCATGGTTTTTATGAGTTATACACCGACTATACCGCTGAAGATGGTATGTTAAAAAAATTTGGACAGGCATGGAAAATAAAAGGTGATTTTGGTTCGCTTGTGTGTACTGCTTATGTTGAAATAATGGAGCCCGCAGCCGTTACTCATTTGCAGTATACCGAAGAACAAAAAACTGATGATGATGAATTGGAGTTTCTGTGAGCCAGAGTAATGAATTATTAGCCTGTTATAAGGTTCTCTCTTTGCTGGAAAAAGCCAGCGCAAACAGTGAAGCCATGCTGGATGATATGCCGGGCGTAGTGGTTGTATTGAACCAGAACTTACGTGTGATACGCGCCAATCAAGAGTTTTCAAAACTTTGTGGTCGCAATATAGAAAGTGTACTTGGGTTTGAGTTTACCAGTTTATTTAGCGCGGAAAACGCCACCATTTTGCTTCGTCAGTTTGCTTTGTTAAGAAGCGGAGAAACCCCAAAGAAACGAATCGACTTTGAACTTGAGGTATTGTTGCCTGACCAAAAGCAAAACGCCCGCCAATATTACTGGCAAGCGTCATTGGTCATGCAAAAGAAAACGGCGGAAGGGGAATTAATTAGTATTAGCGGTAAAGATTTATCTGCGCTGTACCAGTCGGAAATGAAACTGAAAAATATTTTTTCCAACTTACCGCTTGGCATGTTGATAATAGATTCCGAAGGAAAAATTAAAGAAGTCCTTTCGCAATTTAGTGAGGTTTTGTTTGATTGCGATAAGCTAGTAGGCCTAACCTTCACATCATTAATTAAAAATGCGGAAAATCAGCATGATAAATTCTTATCAGATGGGCTAAATAATTTTAATGCCTGCTTTGGTCAAAACAAAATCGAATATAGTAATATTGAAAAAACCTTCCCTCGGCTAATCTCAGTAGAAGACTCACTCAAGAAAAACACGAAATGGTTGAGTATTAACTACCAGCCTATTTTAAAGCTAAATTGTATTGATGGCTTTATTTTACTGATTGAAGATGCAACCGAATCAGTGCAAGCCAAAAAAGAAATGGAGCGCGTGTCGGCATTAGAACGGCAAATCCAAGCCGTATATGAAACAGCAATTCGCGACCCGCTCACAGGTCTTTATACTCGTCTTTTTATGAAGGATAGCGTTAAAACACTCATTAGTAATTTTCATCGCGGTAGCTTTGAGGAGCTTGCGGTATTAATGATGGATATAGATCATTTTAAAAATATTAATGACACCTATGGCCACAAAGTGGGTGACAGCATTATCAGTGAAGTTGGTCGAGTTATCCTACAGCAAATTCGTGAAACAGATATTGCAATTCGTTACGGTGGCGAGGAGTTTCTTATAATATTGCCCTCTAATTTGAGCAATATGACATCGGCCAGAATAGTTGCTGAGCGGATAAGAAAGGATATAGAGAACTATTGTTTGACGCTTCATTCAGGGAAAGAAGTGAGGGCAACTATTAGCGGCGGCGGCGCATGGTGTACCAGAGGCGAAAACATTGAACTTGCAATTGAGCGCGCCGATAACTATCTTTATCAAGCAAAACGCTCGGGCAGAAACCGCATTGCCACTGAAGGTGATAAATAATTTTTCAATGTCGCCTTAAGCTGTTTTATGTTTGCATCTAGGCGCTAATTAAATCTAACAATACATGACTTAACGTGGTGCCAGTATGGCTAATATATTACTAGTAGATGACTCTGCAACTTTCAGAGAGGAATTGCGGCGAGATTTGGAGGAGGCTGGCTATAGCGTAGCGGAAGCGGAAGATGGCGAGGAGGGATTAAAGCTAGCCATTAAAGGCAATATTGATCTTATCATCAGCGATTTAAATATGCCCAAGATGGATGGCCTAGCCATGTGCGCGCATATGCGCGAGCAAGGTATTAATACACCTGTTTTTATGTTGACCACACAAAGTACGCCTCAGCTCAAAGCCGAAGCTACTCGGTTGTCAATAAAGGCGTGGATAGTAAAACCACACAACAAAGTGACCCTAATAAAAGGCATTGCAAAAGTACTTTCGCTTGCCTAACTCTACTTTAAACTTAAGCTATTAAGAGACATCCATCCCTAACCCACAGCCTTATCCGTTACTACCTCCTTGGTTGAAACTCCTGATAAAAAAATAATTGTGCAATATCGCTGTAGTTAGGTTTCTTTGAATTTAATTTCCCTCAAAACCTGTAACGCCTCTCTATGCAGCTGAATAAGCATAGAGAGGAGTACCATGAAGCGTCTTGACCTAACTCATAACAGTAAATGTTGATGAAGGTAATTCAATGACCAATTCAAAGGGCACCATTACCCCTTGACCGATAGTGTTAGCGTCTGCGTTTTCGCCCAACAAGCGCAACGTAATGTTGCCGCCTTGCGCCAGCAAAAACGATTTAACGGCATCCATACCTACGCCACGCCCTGAAACATTGGTCACTTGCTCTTTTGTTGAAACGCCAGAGGCAAATATCAAATTGGCAATATCGCTATAGTGCGGTTGATCCTCAGCTTTCCATTGCCCTGTTTCAACGCCTTTTTTGAAGAGCCTATCGATATTGACACCTTGGCCATCGTCTTTTACATGGATAAAAAGTGTTTGCTGCTCAACCTGTGGCTGTATCTCAATCGTACCTTTAACAGGCTTGCCAGCCTGCTCACGCACATTTGGCTTTTCAATACCATGATCAACAGAGTTGCGCAGTATGTGGGCAAAGATATTGGTCATCAGTTCGTTGGCACTGGATTTAATACGCACCTGATCATCATTAATAACAACCTGAGGAGCCACTTTTTCCAGTTGAATTGCTATGGAGGTTAATGAGCCGACAACATCGGTTAAGACTTCGCTTATGGGGCTGGACAAGGCGCGATTGAGCAGCGCTTGGATGGGCAATAATTGCTTCGTATCATTCAGCGCAGTAGCGGTATCTATGCAACCTTGAATAGTGTCGATGACTTTACTATCTGCCCAAAAACCATTTTGATCTCTGCTGCCATTACTGCTATCACCGCGACCCAACACGGTGTAATAGACACGCTCATATTCTTCCAGCATGTCATTAACACGCACTAAATCGCGAAGCAATTGATCGCGATCCCAATCGGTTTCAGGGTCAGCTTTAAGGGCGCTGTAAACTGACTCCACGTCGTGCACAACATCACTGAAGTAATTGAAATTAAAGGTGCGGCAATTACCTTTCACTGTGTGCATATTGCGGAATAAAAGTGCAATCACTGTATCGCTACGCTGCGCAGTGCATTCAATTTGTGCGCGGCTCTCAGCAATAAAAGCTTTTGTTGATGTGGCAAATGCCAGGTATTTTTTAGCGGGGACATTTAATAATTGACTGATAATATCCAGCTCGCGTTTTTTGCTCAGCGCTTCACTTTCCATTTTCTTGAGCAAGGTAACGTCACGCACAGACACCATGAGTTTGGCAACATGATCATTAACGAGAATCGGATTCCAATCGAGCGATAGATATTTTCGGCTACCATTAAAATCAGCCGCATACTCCTCAATGAGCAAATGCTGATTGAACTCAAAATTCATTTCATCTTCGCCAATGATAGCAAACATAGATTCTTTTATTTGATCAAATGCATTACTGCCCAAATCGGCTTTACCAAATAGAAGCTCTAAGGCGTTTTGGCCTGCAAGGTTTTTAGTTTCAAAAATATCTTCTAAAAAGTGTGAATACTCAGGGTGAATATTGCCACTTGCTTCAATGGTAAACAAACCCTGCCGCATATTGCTCAGCATGGCTTGAATGTCATTATTTTTCTCGCGCAACTCGGCTGTCCGCTCTAACACCTTAATTTCCAGTAAGCGATTTTGCGCTTCAATTAAACGACGTTTTTTACGTTGCGAGTTAATAAATGACGCAACGACTGCCAGAATAGCGAGCGCATAGAGCGTGTAGGCCCACCACGTTTTCCAAGGCGGCGGTAGCTGCACGATAGTGATTGATTTTCCTTCTTCATTCCACACGCCATCGTTATTGCTGCCCTTGACCTTAAAGGTATAAGTGCCCGCATCTAGATTGGTATATTTTGCGGATCTCTGGCCGCTGGCTTCCATCCAGTTCTTATCGAAACCTTCGAGCATATAGGTATATTTATTTTTCCCAATATCTCTAAAGTTAAGCGCCGAAAAACTAAAGACAAACAGTGACTTTTTGTAATCTAAGATAATTTTATCGGTGTGGTTAATTGAGCTTTGCAAAATTCCATCTTGCGCTCCAATCACAACACTGTCGGAAAATATTTTAAAGTCAGTAAACGCTATGGGCGGGGCGATTTTATTTTCAGAAAGCTCGGCAGAGTTTATAATTCGCAACCCATTGGTGCCACCAAAAATAATTTCGCCGCTTTTGCTCAACGCGCCAGAGTTGTTAGATATGGCACCCACTAGCCGCCCACTAACACGATTATAATTTTTTATGGCTTTGGTTTCGGGGTTAAATGATGCAAAGCCGTTGTTTGTGCCAATCCATAAAATGCCATCGGCATCTTCAATTATTTTACGGATAGTATCGTTTAGAAAGCCGTTCGCTTTAGTGAATGTGGTGAACTTTCCTGTCGCTGCATCGCGCAAACTTAAACCGCCATCCGTGCCTATCCAAAGGCGTTTTTTACTGTCTTCAAACAGTGTTAATACATTGCTACCTTTTAGCGCACCGGGGTCTTGGGGGTTGGGCAAAAAACGAGTGAATGCGCCGGCTCTTTCTTTGTCCATTAAATTTAAGCCGTTGCTGGCGCCAGCCCACAGGTTGCCATTTGAATCCTCAAGGGTGGTCCACACAAAGTTCGAGCTAATCGATTCAGGGTCATTGTCTATGTGGGTGTAGTGGGTATAGTGTTTTGTTTTCGGGTTGAATTTACTCATGCCACCCGCGAAGGTAGTAATCCAATACTCGTGATTTTTATCTTCACGTATTGACCATACATGTGCGTTATTTAATGTTGTTGAGGTGCTCACTCGCTCGCTGTGATTGCGCTGTTTGTCGTAGGGGTAGCGTGTAAACTTTTTGTCGGCAGGATTGTAGCTGGCTATTCCGCCGCCCCAAACGCCGGTCCAGATTAACCCCTCAGAATCAATGCAAAGCGCGAGTACTGAATCTCCATTGAGTGTGGTGGGGTCGTTGGGGTCCATTTTAAAATGAGTAAATGTACCTTTTTGGCGATCAAAATAATCTAGGCCGCCGCCATCAATACCTAGCCACAAATTTCCATTGCTATCCTCTGCAACGGGGTTAATAGCGTTGTTGGCAAGGCTATTGGGGTTTGCAAGATCTCGGCTGTAAGAAACAATTGCGGCACTTGATCTGTCAAAAAAATTAATGCCTGAGGGGAAATTACCGGCCCAAATATCACCGTTTCTGTCTTCAACTACTGTGCGCACCGCGTTAGAGTTAATTGAACCCATGCGGCCAGCTTCAAATTTATGATTAATAAAATGATTTTTTTCTTTATCAAAAACGGATAAGCCGCCACCGTCAGACGCAATCCACAAAATCCCTTGCGAATCTAACAGCAACTTCCAAATATCACTTCCGCCGATACTGAAACGATCATTAGGGTTATTTTGGTAGCGCGTAGCCTGACGTGTTTGTGGGTCGTAATGAACAAGCCCGTTTCCTGTTGCAACCCAATATTTTCCTTCGCGATCTGAAACAACATCAATAACGCCATTTTCTGGAATGGAATCAGGTTGCGCTGCATTCATTTTATAGAGCGTAAACGTCTTGCTTTTCCAATTTACTTTTTCTAACCCTGCGGTAGTTCCTAGCCAAAATACATCGTCATTTTCAATATAAATAGCGTTCACTTCAGCGCTGTGAATCCAGTTTTGTTTTTGTGCATCAGGGGTAATGACTGTGTAGGTTGACGTGGCTATATCGAATACAAATAACCCTGCAGATGATGCAATAATTAATTCACCCGTAGGCAACTCTGCAATGCGAAAAATAGAGGCGCTGGTTAACTTTATGCTTTGAGTGGCGTCATTCTTAACCTGCGTTAATTGTTCACTTTTTGGATCGTAGCGCAGTAACCCAGCTCTCGTGCCCACCCAGAGATTATGGTGACTGTCTTCATAAATGGCGCGCGCAAAATTGATGGGAATTTTTGCGCCAGATTTATCGTCTGCCGTGATAAAAATTTCACGGAATTCATAACCGTCATAACGAATGAGTGATGAGCCTCCTCCTAGCCACATAAACCCATCGCTGTCTTGGAATATAGACGCACCTTCTCCCATAGCGATATCTTTATTTTCCAGTATATTCAGAAAACTAAGGGTGTCTGGAAGGCTTTTTGCGAGGGCCGCTGGTGATCCGCAAGTGACCAAGAGTAGGAACACAATACTCAAGACATCACGAATAGAGTGTTTCAACTGCAAGCAATTTATTGAATTAAAACAATGCCACATATACGTAATCCAAATAGTTAATAAGGCGAACCATGATTAGTTAGTGTCAAGCGTAGACAAGGAATCGTTTTGTGCAATCAAAGTGATCATGCTCGAAGGGTACTTTTTTAATATGCGTGTTACCTACTAAGATGCTTAAGCGCCAATCGCAAGCAAAAAAATATAGCGCGAACAAAAACAGCTTCAATTGCCGCACAAAACCAGCAGCAGACTGTTTTTTGACTACACTTCTACCTCTAGCGGGCTGTTTTTAGCCCCCCCTTTGCTATTCGGCCAGATTAGACTTAATGAGCACACCCACTCCGCCTTCGCCACACCAGCCCGCTGCAACCATGCTGCACAGCGAAGAGCGCTTTAATCGGCTGATTTCTAGTATTCCGCAACAAGTCTGGACCGCCCTGCCCGACGGTTCATTAGATTATGTAAATCAACAGGCGGTTGATTATTTTGGAAAATCGTTTGACGACATGATTGGCTTAGGGTGGGTAGATATAGTTCACCCCGACGATGTGCACGAAACCTTACTGCGCTGGACAAAATCCTTAGCCACCGGCATAGATTACGACATGGATTTTCGCTTGCGTCGCTTTGATGGGGTTTATCGCTGGCATATTGCACAAGCTTCAGCCTTAACCGATCCCCAAGGCAGTATTACTCAATGGATTGGCACCAGCACCGATATCACCCAATTCAAAGAAGCGGAGGCTGCGCTAGCGATCAGTGAAGCGCGCTCAGCAGCAGCCCAAACGCGCGCCAAAATTGGCAGTTGGCGACACGATCTCAACTCCCATGAAACTGAATGGTCGGCAGAGATGTATCGCCTGTTCAACCAAGATCCGGCGCGCAAACCACCTGGATTTATCGATTTTGTGCATCTGGTGCACCCCGATGATCGCAAGCCTTTTATGCAGTACTACAACCGTTATATTCGCGAGAGTGGCAACCACCAAATTGATTTTCGTGTTGTGCAACCCAATGGCGAGTGCTGCTGGATTGAAGCGCGCAGTGAAACCCTGCGCGACAACAGTGGCCGCGCCCTTTTACTAAGCGGCACCGCGCAGGATATTACCGAGCGCAAGCTGGCCGATGCCACCCTTCAAAAAACCACTAGGCTCCTGGATGCCTCACAAGCCATAGCCAAAGTGGGCGGTTGGGAGCTAGACCTAATTACCGGCAGCCTATTTTGGACCCATGAAACCTATCGCATTCACGATACAACACCAGAAGAATTTAACCCTACCGTAGATGCTGGGGTTGGTTATTTTTTGCCGGAATCCCGCGAAAAAATTTCAACCGCGCTTGCCGCCGCCATCAATGACGGCGAAAGCTACGATTTAGAACTGCAAACACTCACCACCAAAGGCCGCCTCATAGACGTTCGCACCACTGGATTTGCCACCCGAAAAAACAATAGAACCATTAAACTCAGTGGCATCTTTCAAGACATCTGCGAACAAAAAGCCATTCAACGTGAAATGGAAGCCGTTAACAAAAAACTTGAGCAAACCAACAGAGCCTTAGAACATATCGCCCACTTCGACGCTCTCACCAACTTACCTAACCGCGTACTTCTCGCTGATCGCCTGCAACAAGCTATGGCACACACGCAGCGTAGAGAGCAGATTATGGCAGTGGCATTTTTAGATCTAGATGGATTTAAAGCCGTGAATGACCAACATGGTCACGCGGTGGGCGATAAGCTGTTGGTCTATCTCGCCCAGAAGATGAAAAGTTCGCTACGCGAGGGCGACACTCTAGCGCGTATTGGCGGCGATGAATTTGTGGTGGTACTCACCGATCTGCAGCACACCACGGATTGCGAGCCACTGCTAACGCGCCTACTACAAGCAGCCGCCGCCCCCATAGAGATGGATAACCTCTTGCTGGAAGTCTCAGCCAGTATCGGCGTAACCCTTTACCCGCAAGACGGTTCCGATGCCGACCAATTAATGCGCCACGCCGACCAAGCTATGTATCTCGCCAAACAAGCGGGTAAAAATTGCTATCACCTGTTTGATATCGCCAAAGACGTTGCCGTTAAACACCAACGCGAAACCCTTGAACATGTACGCACAGCGCTTTGTAACAAAGAGTTTGTACTCTATTACCAACCCAAAGTGCATATGCGTACCGGCAAGGTGATTGGCGCTGAAGCACTGATTCGCTGGCAGCACCCACTACATGGCCTGCTGCCGCCCGCCGCCTTTTTGCCGGTGATAGAGAATCACTTGATCAGTATTGACCTAGGTGAATGGGTGATTGAGACCGCGCTGGACCAAATGGCCGCTTGGGAGGTTATGGGGCTGGAAATTCCGGTGAGCGTTAATATTGGTGCTATACAACTGCAGCAAAGCAATTTTGCTGAACGCTTAAGAGAACTTCTACACCGCCACCCTGCCGCCAACCCGCACAACCTAGAACTTGAAATTTTAGAAACCAGCGCACTGGAAGACATCACCCAAGTATCTGCCGTGATTAATGCTTGTAAGCTGTTGGGTGTTAGCTTCGCACTGGATGATTTCTGCACCTGCTACTCCTCACTCGCCTACCTTAAGCGGCTACCCGCGCAGGTGCTAAAAATTGACCAAACCTTTGTGCGCGATATGCTGGAAGATACTGATGACCTCGCTATTATCAAAGGTATAGTGGGGCTGGCCAACGCCTTCCACCTCACGGTGCTGGCAGAAGGCGTAGAAACTATCGCCCACGGGGAAATACTGCTCGCCATGGGCTGCGAACTCGCCCAAGGCTACGGCATCGCCCGCCCCATGCCCGCAGCGGCCATTTCAGAATGGGTGAAAACCTGGCGGCCGGATAGCGCTTGGTTACAAGCAAGCTAAACCCAAACGCCCTCTGTACAACCACGTACAGAGGGCGTTTTGCTATTTACACAGACTCAAAATATAACTCGCCGCAAGCAGCGCGCCATTTAATGAAACAAGGCGTTTAGAGCGGCGGCACGTCGTCTGACGCTAATACTGACGCCTGCGCATTCTCGGGGGAGAGATCTTCCGCCGCCAAGGTGGTGGCAGCCGCTACACCGCTATCGGGCGGTAGATTGTCTGCGCCCAAATGCGTTTCTGCGGCACTCACCGCTGCCACCGAGGATGACACACTGCTCGCACTACTCACGCTGGCCACTGAGCTGCTAGAACTGCTGGCAGTACTACTAGCAGGAGTAGAAGTATCTTTACTTCCACCACCTCCGCCGCCACAGCCCTGCAACAGGAGAAGGCCTGTTAAGGTAAGGCCACACCATGCAATGTGTAGGGCTCGCATTAGTATTTCACCCAAAGAACTTGATCAACTGCTAGAGATACACCGGTTTCGGTAGCCAAGTTGCTGTAGGTCAGGTCTTTGAGTGCCAAGGCTTCAATTTTGGTCACTGTGTTGGCATTGGGGCTGTAAGCGCGCTTGCCCGCCCAGACGATAGCGGCATCGCCAAAGTAGCTCTTGAGTTTAGCGGCCTTGGTGCCCGAGCCTGTTACGGTGAAGTCGCTCAGTGTCGATGCATCCAAGGTGTACTTGTTAAAGCCTTTGCGCTTTTCGGGGAATGACAACAAGGTGGGCGAATTCGCAGTACCCCAGTCCAGCACATAATCCGACGCGTTAGGTACAGCGCACACTTGGGTGGCCAAGAACTGGTATTTTTTAATCGCTACATCGGTTGCAGAGGTATTGGCGGGGGTTTTTAAGCGAATGCTGACCTTGTAAAACTGATCGTCGTCTGCCGTTGGCGCAGCCACTTTAGACCACGTAAATTTGATTGCGCCATCGCTCAGGGTTTCGCGCTTTACATTGCCAAACTCACCTTGGTTGCTGGGGCGAACAGAGGCTGCGCCGGTTGCCGCCACAATGGCTGCGGGCACAGTGATTTGAATTTTGGTGGTATCTAAATTGGCCGGCGGTGTTGGTTCGGCCTCCGCATTACAACCATGGCCAACCACAAAAACGATTTCACTGGTGGTATTGGCAACGGTAAATCCCGCTTGGCCAGCGGCAGACGTTGGCAAAGTGTTATTCATAACACCCACATGGGCAAACGCGCTGCCAGCCAAGGTTAGGCCGGACACAAAGAGAGCAAGGGTTGTTTTTTTCATGAAGGAAAAGCTCCTGCGAATAATCGGGGTAAAAAATTAGGTGTGATGCATTATCTGGCTGCTTATAGGTAAAAACAATGTGACAAAATGTCGCAGGCACTCACCTCAAACACTGCGACAAAATGCCGCAGCTGGGCACACTCTTGAGATGCTATTATTTGTCTTTTTAGCTATT
>SYDJ01000206.1 GCA_005801205.1 Gammaproteobacteria bacterium | reverse complement strand
TGTGAATGAGGTTGCGGATGTGCGGGTGAGTAGTTGGTTGGAATTGAGGGAGATGTTTTTAAAAAAAGCGTAAGGCACCCCTCCCTAGCCCTCCCCTTGAAAAGAGGAGGGGACAGTTAGCGCTCTGTAGTTTAATAGGAAGTAAAGCCCCTC
This sequence comes from Gammaproteobacteria bacterium, assembly GCA_005801205.1. Lineage (GTDB taxonomy): Bacteria > Pseudomonadota > Gammaproteobacteria > Pseudomonadales > Cellvibrionaceae > Cellvibrio. The sequence continues at coordinate 3,366 of SYDJ01000206.1, read as the reverse complement.
CCTCTTTTCAAAAATTGCAGGAGCAATTTGCACGGCAAAGCCGCCCGAAGGGGAAACCACATGGATGTGGTTTATGAACGGGGAGGTTGGGTGGGGGTGCTCTTACAAACTCTTAAAAAACCTATCCATCCGTGGCAAATAAAAATTGTCATAATTTAACGACATCACCACTGCACGCGAACGCCCAACAATTTCATCGCGCGGCACAAAACCTATCACACGCGAATCGGCACTTCTGTCGCGGTTATCGCCCAGCATTAAATAGTGATCTGCCGGTACAACCACGGTAGGGAAGTTTGCGAATGCGTGATTATTGGTGCTACTAATGCGCACAATGTGTGGCGTATTGAAGAGATGTTCGACTTGATCGATGCTGCCTTCGGTTTTGTCGTAATCAATCACAGCGTCATTAATCAGCAGTTGATTATTAATCATTGCAACTCTATCGCCGGGTACGCCTATTACGCGTTTTACCAAGCGTTTATCGGAAACTTTGGAATCGAAAACAGCAATGTCGCCGCGCTCTGGGTCGCCGAGTTTTCGCAGCGAAATATGGGTAAAGGGTATGCGAAGGTCGTAGGCCATTTTATTTACGGCAATACGGTCACCTTCAATAATCGTGGGGTTCATGGAGCCGGTGGGCACTGTATTCCAATCGGCACAGGCACTTCTAAACATAAACATAAGGGCTAAAAAAATCACAAAAGATTTGTTCTCGCGCCAAGCATTTTTCCAAAAATTTTTCATAGCATTCCTCCGTAGAAGCATTTTCAACGTAACTGTGGATTCTGTGGAAAGACCTGCTCTTGGCTTGAAAGTTCACTTTCGTGAATGATCGGAGTTGCAGGCGAGAGCGATTATGTTCTCGCCTGTTTCTGTGTATTACTTTTTCTTACGTGCTACGCCAATAAAAAAACGTTTCCACTCTTTAGCATTTTCATCGTATTGGAGAAATTCTTTGGTCACTGAGCCATCAGCTTGTTTCGAATATATGCCTTTTATCTTAGAGGCTGGTTGGCCATTGTTGGGGTACATATGTCCTTCTAGAACAAAATCACCTTTTTGAGTTAGCCCGCCTGAATAATCAATGTGAAAACGTGGGCTCATCCATACTTGACGCCATTTACCTGTTGCTGGGTCAACAAAATTCATACCCGTGCCGGTTTCGCCGGTTACCGTTGACCAATCTTCAAGCACTAGGCAACCCTGTTCCTTTTGCGAGTAAGTTTGATCGGCAATTTTATGGCCATCCATTGTGAAAAATTCCCAGCGTCCAACGAGGAAGTCTAAATCGCGGTAGGGCTGACGATTCTCCCCACAAACAGGTCCCGCTGGTTCGCTGGTGTTTTTTGCGGAGACAGTTTTTTGTGATGATTCTGCTGCAAGCGAGGCGCTGGCGACTATTGTTAGGCTAAGCGCAAGACTGGCAGCGGCCAAAATGGATTTTAAAACGATGCTCATGTAAAGCTCCTAGTTGATTCAATAGGGTGAAAGATCAAATAGTTAGATGAGATCGATCTGCTGCTGGATGCAAGCCAGAAAATTATTTTTGACTTACTTCTCTTAAACGGCTTTAGCGCTTCTGATTTAGGAAACATAATCCTGGGGGCTGTTAACCTATAATTTGGTAAAATTGTATTTTTGCGATAAAGCTATTTCCGAGTGGAAAAGAAACCTATGCGAGTTGCGTTGAATATGTTTGGTCATCTGGTTGGTCTATTAACTACCTTATTGTTCGTAGTATTTACTGTCATTGTGTTTATTCCGCTTATGCCGCTGGCACTTTTGAAGTGGTTGGTACCTTATGCCTCTTGGCAAGTAGTGTGTAACCGCTGGTTGGATTGGTTGGCAAGCCATTGGATGAACGCCAATGCGCGTCATCAAAGTGTATTGCTGCCTACGCAATTACAGGTGGAGGGCATGCAAGGTTTGAGTGTGAATGAGTGGTATATGCTGATCGCTAATCACCAGTCTTGGGTGGATATTCTGGTGCTGTTGCGGGTGTTTAATCGTCGCATTCCTTATTTAAAGTTCTTTTTAAAGCAATCCTTAATTTGGGTTCCACTCCTAGGTTTGGCGTGGTGGGCGCTGGAGTTCCCGTTTATGAAGCGCTACAGCAAGGCGGAAATCGCTAAGAACCCAGCGCTTAAGGGTAAGGATATTGAAAAAACGCGCAAAGCCTGTGAGAAGTTTCGCCATAATCCGGTGACGATTATTAACTTTCTGGAAGGCACCCGTTTTACGCCCGCCAAATACGCGCAACAAAACTCTACCTATACAAACCTATTAATGCCTAAAGCAGGTGGTTTGGCCTTTACGCTCGCCGCTATGAACGGTCAGTTACACAGTTTGTTGGATGTTACCCTTTATTACCCCGAAGGTCGCCCCAGTTATTGGGATTACGCCTGCGGGAAGGTTAAAGCGATTCAGGTTAGTGTGCGTCAATTGCCTATTCCCCCAGAAATGCTGGGCGATTACAGCGAAGACGCGGAGTTCCGTGAGCGCTTTCAGGCGTGGGTGAACCAAATGTGGCAAGAAAAGGACGCGCTTTTACAGCAGATACAAGCAAGCCGTTAAAAAGCCCAGAAACTTTTGCTCGTTCAAGGTATGCTAAAGGTCTGTTGTGTTGATAAGACCTTATCTTATTGATAGTGCAATTGTTTTTAAGGAGGCTGTCATGCTGTATTCGCTCAAAGATTTGTTTGCCAAGTTAGGCTTACCCAACTCTGATGAAGAGATTGAGGCGTTTATCGCACGTTATCGCCCACTACCACAGGCTGAGCCTTTGGCTAACGCGAGTTTTTGGACGGCAGAGCAAGCGGCTTTTTTGCGCGAAGCGCGCCAGCCTTACTCGGATTGGGAAGAAGTGGTCGATGAACTAAATTGCTTATTGCGCGATTAAGTTAGTTGGTTTCCGAATCGCAGTGGCGCGTCCTAACAGGCGCGCTATTTTTTTGTGCCGAACAAAACTCGGCAGCAAGCCTTAATCTTAGGGGCTGAATAGTTAAGAGATACGCATAAATCGCTAAATAGGCTAGAATGCCGCCCAACTTGCAGCAGCCGCCTTCAGATGATTCATCTCGAGCGGGGCCGCTGCCGCCTTTAAACCTCCATAAAGTATTTATTGCCTGTGACTGACTTAAGCCATATCCGTAACTTCTCCATCATCGCCCACATTGACCACGGTAAATCCACCATCGCCGACCGCTTTATTCAGATGTGCGGTGGCCTGAGTGACCGTGAAATGGAGGCGCAAGTACTTGATTCTATGGACTTAGAGCGCGAGCGCGGCATTACCATTAAGGCGCACAGCGTAACCCTCTATTACAAGGCGCGCGACGGCAAAACCTACCAGCTCAACTTTAT
>SYDJ01000205.1 GCA_005801205.1 Gammaproteobacteria bacterium | reverse complement strand
CATCCATAATGATGGCGACATGGCGAAGTTGATTGTCAGACACTGGTTTCTCCCACTCAACAAACCGCAATACAAGATTCTTTGATATTTGGCTGTATTTTCAATGTTCTATTTTTCTTACGTTTAAAAACAAACTGGCTCGCTAAAAATAGCGAGCCAGTTTATTGGGGCACAGCAATTACACTGCCATCAAATCAACTTCTTTGGCGGCCAAAGCTTTATCCACTTCTGCAATATATTTATCGGTAATTTTTTGAATTTCATCTTGCGCGCGACGATCATCGTCTTCGCCAATCGCTTTGTCTTTTAACAAAGCTTTTACATCACCCAATACATCGCGACGCACATTGCGCACTGACACGCGGCCATTTTCTGCTTCAGCACGAGCTTGCTTGATAAAGTTTTTACGGGTTTCTTCAGTCAACATTGGCAGCGGCAAACGAATCAAACCATTATTGGTAGATGGGTTTAAACCCAAGTTTGATTTCATGATTGCCTTTTCAATTTCAGGCACCAAGTTGCGCTCCCATGGGCTAACGGAAAGCGTGCGCGCATCTTCAACGTTGATATTCGCAAGCTGACTTAATGGCGTTTCAGCACCGTAATAATTCACCATAACGCCATCCAAAATACTGGGGTGGGCGCGGCCAGTACGGATTTTGCTAAAGTGATTCACCATAGCTTCAACGGCTTTTTTCATACGCGCTTCGGCGTCTTTTTTAATATCATTAATCATTACTTTCTATCCTCTTCAATCAAAGTACCTTCATTGCTGCCTACAACAATGTTTAACAAGGCGCCGGTTTTATTCATACGGAATACACGCACAGGCATATCGTGTTCGCGGCACAAGCAAATGGCCGTCAAATCCATTACACCTAGTTTTTTATCCAAGACTTCGTCATAAGACAAGCGATCATATTTGGTCGCGGTTGGATCTTTTTTGGGGTCGGCGGTGTAAACACCATCAACCTTAGTTGCTTTGAGAACGATATCCGCATCCACTTCAATGCCGCGCAAACAGGCAGCGGAATCCGTAGTGAAGAATGGATTGCCCGTACCCGCAGCAAAAATCACCACTTCGCCCATGCTCAAGAAACGCACTGCACGGCGGCGATCATAATGCTCAACAATACCGCTCATGGGGATTGATGACATTACACGACAGGAGATATTGGAGCGCTCAAGCGCATCGCGCATGGCCAAGGCATTCATTACGGTAGCAAGCATACCCATGTGATCGCCAGTGACGCGATCCAAGCCAGCAGCGCTCAGTTGTGCACCGCGAAACAGGTTGCCGCCGCCAATCACCAAACCTACTTGCACACCTATGCCTACCAACTGACCAATTTCCAACGCCATTTTGTCGAGCACTTTAGGGTCGATACCGAAGCCCTCGGTACCCATCAACTCTTCGCCACTCAATTTCAATAAGATGCGCTTGTACTTTTTATCCCTTGGGTTAGACATAAATGTTCTCCAAACAATGAGTTAGCCACTTACCCTGACCACACAGCCAAGGCTCAAAAAAATCGGCGCAGTTTACCAGAAAAATAATCGATTAAGGGGATCAATTGAGCACACACTAAACATGTGTACAGGGCTCATCCAGCGCAGTTCCGCTTGTTACTTTAGCTCCCACTCTGGTGATTTTTCGCGCATTTAACTATTCATCTTAACCAATTTGATAACTTGAGTAGAGCTCGGCGACCTATTTGCGGATCCTATGACTGTGTTTTTTAAGCGCCAACATCACCCCATTATCAAAACAATAAGGTGGCGTAAATTAGGTGTTAAAAAACATGACATAGTTGTTTCCACAATAATAATTTTTTTGAGCTAACACCGAATGAATAATACGAACCCACAAAAGCTATGGGCGATTGGCATAGCCAATGCCGTGAAAACCCACTCACACAACTTATTTGGCTTATTACTACTTGGTTGCGTAACGGGAACGCATGCCATTACGCCTATCCCCACTAATGATGCAAGTAGCACCCCCAAAGTCTCTTGTAGTGTTACTAAAACGAATACGTGGACAGGCGGATATCAATTGGATGTGAAAGTCACCAATAATGGCAGCTCGTTAAATAACTGGGCGGTGTACTTACAATTCCCGCAGGTTGCACACATCACTAACAACTGGAATGCCGTACTGATCGGCAACGGCACCCGCAAAATTACCGCCAGCAATGTGGGTTACAATGGCACACTCGCGGCTGGCGCTACCACAAGCTTTGGTTTTACCGGCAATACATCGGGCACCTTTGATTTACCTACATGCTCCGGCAGCAACGATGTTCAATCCAGCAGCTCAATTTCCTCTAGCTCGAGCCAACCTTCTAGTATCAGCAAGTCATCTGCCCCCAGCAGCATTTCCTCTTCACAAAAATCCTCCGTCAAAAGCTCGGCTTCATCGATCGCCAGCTCTAAAGCATCATCCAGCACCTCATCAACGTCTTCCAGTAGCGACAAACAAGGCGTTGCCACGCATTTTGAAAGCTTTGGCGAACCTTACGGCGGCTGCGGCATTCCGCAAAACAAGCTCGAGACTCAAAATTTCGTCGCCTTAAACGTGTTTAACTCACCCGGAAATTACCTGTACTGGAAGCGCCCCATCAGCGGTAGCGACCTT
>SYDJ01000204.1 GCA_005801205.1 Gammaproteobacteria bacterium | reverse complement strand
AGTCATACACTACGCGGCGTTCACAGCCCATAATCAAATCGAGGTTACGCAAGCCCACGTCAAAATCGATAACCACAGTTCTGTGGCCGCGCATCGCCAAACCTGTACTGATTGCTGCGCTGGAGGTTGTTTTACCCACACCGCCTTTACCTGAAGTAACAACAATAATCTTAGCCAAGGTAGGCTCCTTAAATTTTCTATGGTCTTAATGTTAAAAAATATATTTGAAATTTTAAATAACATTCAGGCTTAGGCTCTGAACGAATATCTATGCACTGACTAGGGCTTCTACAACAACCTTCTCACCCTTCAACGAAATTTGTACGGGTTTTTTAAATAATTCTTTGGGCAAGGCATCTTGCAACACAAAATTACCGGCTACGGATACCAACTCTGCTTCCAGATTTTGACAAAAAATTCGCGCACTTTCATCGCCTTTTACACCCGCCAAAGCGCGGCCGCGTAGCGAGCCATAAATATGAATATTGCCATCCGCCAAGACTTCTGCACCTTCACTCACTTGCGCCAACACAATTAAATCAGCACCTTCAGCATAAATCTGTTGGCCAGAGCGCACAGGGCGAGTGACTACACGGCTCAAGCGTTGTACTACTCTTTCTTCAATGACGGTTTCAACGATGCGCTCAACCACGGTTTCAATTCGAGTCTCTACAATCGGTTCTGCAGCTTTCACTTTTGCTGGCGCAGGAATTTTTAAGGCTCGCTCAGCGGGAGTTGGCAAAATCGCCAAGCCGGTTTTTTGCACGCTGGCCAATAATACCTCTGGCACAGCGGTAAAGCCCAACGGCTGCAAATCCAATTTGCGGCAAATTTTAATGAGTTCGCCTGCGTTCGATAAGAGCGATTTGCAATCTTCAGGCCGCTCTAAACGCTCAAAGCTAATCAGTACCGGTGAATTAACAAAGAAGTGCGGCGCTTGGTCAATTTTTTCTTTCAGCTCTGCCGCAAGGGTTTTGGGGTCATATTCCACCAATGCCAAGACCACAACGGTTAACGCACTGCCTTTTAGCTGAAAACTCACATCTATCATTAGCAACTCGCCCAGTTCATCAATATAAATAGATTCAATCAATACAAGGTCGCCATTATCAAGCCGCTGACGTTTTAGTCAAGATAAAGCGCTTGCCCATCTGAAAGTGTTATTCCATGATGCGGCCCACTCATCGGTCATGGGTTTATTCAGGCCGGATTAAGGCGACACAACTTATAAAGGTGGCAAGGTGTCAGAGCTGGCAATAGGGCTTAAGGCTCCCATCAAAAGGGCTCAATACCTAGGCATCGCAGCGTATATGCGATTCTATACATTAGATAACAACACGAGACCTCACCATGAAACTCTTGAGCGCTTGGTACTTGAGTAATTTGGCCAAATCCTTTCAAAAGCTGGTATTAGGGCTGATGATGGTTATGCCATTGTTAGCAATATCACCTGCTAACCGAGCAGCCGAGCAAAACGTTGAGTTTAGCCAAGCTGAACTCGACCAAATGCTTGCGCCTATAGCGCTCTACCCAGATGCACTGCTCTCGCAGGTACTTATTGCCTCTACCTACCCGCTGGAAGTTATCCAGGCAGATCGTTGGGTGCGCAGCAATAAAGACCTTAAAGCTGAAGATGCGCTTAAATTCGCCGAAAACAAAGACTGGGATCCGAGTGTAAAAGCTCTAGTAGCCTTCCCCGATATTTTAAAACGCATGAGCGAAGATGTGGATTGGACTCAGCGTTTAGGCGATGCTTTTTTAAGTAATGAAGGCGATGTGATGGATGCCGTGCAAAGGTTGCGAAAACGCGCCTATGCCACTGGCAATTTAGAAAAAGCCAAACACATTACCGTTGAGCGCGATAACAACAACATCATTATTGAACCCGCCGAAGAGCGCATTGTGTATGTGCCCGTGTACGACACTCGTGTGGTTTATGGCAACTGGTGGTGGCCAGAATATCCACCTGTTTACTGGCATTACCCCAGCAGCTACACCTATGTGTCTGGCTTTTATTGGGGCAGCAGTATCTACCTCGGTCATAACTACTTTTACAGTTCATGTCACTGGCGTGATCGTCGTATTGTCGTGATTGATCGTCACAATAATCACAACGACAACACCCGTTTTTATACCGGCAGAAGCATTGTGCGCCACGAAGGTGCCCGTCACTGGAACCACAACCCTGCCCATAGAGGTGGGGTTGCCTACCACAATAATCGCCTGCGCGAGAACTACAGAAGTACACGCCCATCCTACGAGCATGATCGTCAATACCGTGAACAGCATCGTGAGCGCAATCAACATCGTGACCGAGACCAAGATCGTAACTGGAACCAAGATCGCAATGACAATCGCAACCACGACGTGATCCGTAACGAGAACCGTCAATTAGATCCACGCTTACAACATCACACCAATAATGGCGGTCGCCCTTTTGATCGTGCAGAGCAGGTGCGCGAGCGCTTGGATCGAACCCATAACAATGACATGAACAATGACACAGCAACGGATACTGCTCATCGTAACAATCGTCCTTGGCAACGTAATAATGAGGATCGCGATGTACACAGAACAAATCAGCGTGAAATGGGCCCTAATTTTCGTGTGCCGCCACAACACACGAATAGCAACCTATCACCTAATTTTGACATCCGCCGCGATGAGGCAACCAATCGCCCCCGTGGTGCCATGCAAACCGAAGCCGACAATACGGCTGAAAGAGAACACGTAAGACAAGAACGCCAAGCGGTGATGGATAATAACCATCGCTCAACTTTCTCTAGAGGTACAGAGCGCGCAAGAGAGCAACAAACAGTTGATGCGGGGCCACAACAACGGATTGAGCGCCATGAAAATCCGACGTTCAGCCCACCTAAAAATGAGTCGCGTGCCGAACAACGACTTGAACGTGCAAGCAATCCGCGCTTCTCGCGCGACAAAAAAGAGGATGAGAACAAATAGCCAATCGTTCAACAAGACCTCGCCCAGCGCGAGGTTTTTTATTTGTAGCCACAGACCACAGAAGCTTCACTTCCTTCTCGCCCTCGCATTCTTTATAGTACACGCCTACTTATATCTCCCCCGTCACAGAGGCTCAACTCATGGCTCAATACGTATTTAGCATGCACAGGCTTGGCAAAATTGTGCCCCCTAAGCGCGAAATTCTGAAAGATATCTCCCTCTCCTTTTTCCCCGGTGCAAAAATCGGCGTTTTAGGGTTGAACGGCTCGGGTAAATCTACCCTGCTGCGTATTATGGCCGGCGTAGATCAGGATTTTAACGGCGAAGCTCGCCCTATGCCCGGCATTAAAATCGGATACTTGCCGCAAGAACCGCAACTCGACCCAGCGAAAGATGTATTGGGCAACGTACAAGATGGCGTGCGTGAAGCGGTAGATGCACTAGCTGAACTTGATCAAATTTACGCAGACTATGCTGAGCCCGATGCAGATTTCGATGCGCTCGCCAAGAAACAAGCCAAATGCGAAGACGTAATCCAAGCCTGGGATGCCCACAACCTGCAACACACCTTGGAAGTCGCCGCCGATGCTTTGCGTCTACCACCATGGGATGCTGACGTGACTGTGCTGTCTGGTGGTGAACGTCGCCGTGTAGCGCTATGCCGTTTGCTCTTGTCGCGCCCAGATATGCTCTTGCTCGACGAACCCACCAACCACTTGGATGCT
>SYDJ01000203.1 GCA_005801205.1 Gammaproteobacteria bacterium | reverse complement strand
TTTGGGTGCACCGCTCAGCGTACCTGCAGGTAAGGCTGCGCGCAAAACATCCATTGCATCCAAACCAGCTTTTAATTTTCCAGTGACGTTAGAAGTAATATGCATTACATGCGAATAGCGCTCTACCACCATTTTATCAGTGAGTTTTACGCTGCCGATTTCTGCCACACGGCCAACATCATTGCGGCCTAAATCAATGAGCATTAAATGTTCGGCAATTTCTTTGGGGTCATTCACCAATTCAATTTCCATCGCCTTATCTTCTTCAAGCGTACGGCCGCGACGGCGAGTACCGGCAATGGGGCGCACAGTCACTTCGCCATCCTCCAAACGCGCCAGAATTTCTGGGCTGGAACCCACCACATGGTGATCGCCCAAATTCATAAAATACATATAGGGCGATGGATTTAAATTGCGCAGTGCGCGGTATAAATTAATCGGCTCTTGGGTGAAATCAATCGATAAACGCTGCGAGATAACCACTTGCATGGTATCGCCCGCCAACACATAGTCTTTGATATCGACAACATTTTGTTGGAATTTTTGCTCGCCACAATGCGACACAAATTGCGGTTCGCTGCTCGCGTTCATACCCAACGACAAATTTGGCGTTGCGGGGATTTCACCGCGCAGCTTTGCTTCAAGCTCATCCAAACGCGCCGTAGCTTTTGCGTAGGCATTTTCCACTTCGGGATTCGCATGAATCACAAAAATTAATTTGCCCGCGAGATTATCAAACACCAAAACTTCATCGGATACACTCAACAAAATATCCGGCGTACCAATAATGTCTTTAGGTGTTGTGGCTTTTAAATGCGGCTCTACATAGCGCACGCAATCGTAAGCAAAGTAGCCCACTAAACCACCGGTAAAACGCGGCAAATTGGGCAACTCAGGCGCGCGGTAGCGCTGTTTAAATTCATCCACAAAACTTAAGGCATCAGCACGGGTATGGCGCTCAATAATCTCACCATCGCGCTCAACCTGAATCTCATCGCCAAAGGCTTTGAGAATAGTGCGTGCAGGCAAGCCAATCATGGAGTAACGGCCCCATTTCTCGCCGCCCTGCACAGATTCAAATAGATAGGAATAGGCGCCGCTGGCCAATTTTAAATAACAAGAAAGCGGAGTATCCAAATCGGCTAATACTTCGCGCATAACGGGGATACGGTTATAGCCCTGTTGGGCTAAGTCTGCAAAATGTTCGGGAGTCATGTCGTTACCTTTTTATTTGCTTTGCATATATGTTTCATGCGTTGGCAGCAAACTTTTTTCTTTAGGGTGATTCGCGTTTACGGCAAGTTTCCTCACAAAAGAAAACCGAAATTGCAAGTAAAACAAAAGCTGAAAACACAGAGAAGGAGCCTTAGATGCAAACACAGCAAATAGCGTGCGCATAGGCGAAACGAACTAGCGACGCCATCGGGAGACGAGGTAGGCTGCGCAGCGTGTAGGCTTGGCGCACTCTGTAGGGGTAAAGCTTGCGTGTGTCACGAGGGTGATCCTAAGGATAACTAAGAGCATTTATAGTGGTAAGGAGTTTACTGAATTAATCAAGAAATGCCTACCCTCAATCTAGGCTTAATTTGCAGCGCATAACGCGGTTTAGTCAAAAACGGCCAAGTCCATTTACGATGCTTATTAATAACCAGATCACACCTAACCTAGGGGTAATTGTGCAACTGTTTCTGCCCCTATACTGCCTAAATAGATCATTAAATCGCACATTTCGTCCGATCTCATCGAGATTCGCCGTTATACCTTGGCGAACTGGGGGATCCAACAGTCGCAAAAATAGCTTTCAAACATGCAACAGGCTATGCAATTACTCGCCGAATCGCCAACGCTCGGCAAGCCAAGGCCTGATGTTGTATCAGGCGTATTTAGCTTTCCTTCCACGACTGAAGAGCCACGCAGGATACAGCTGCCAAGGAGGTTTTATGTAAAAAATCAATCCCCCCGCAAAACCTCACTCGCCGGCTTACGGATAATGTGCCACGCCGACAACAGCGACGTTGCCGCAGTAAGTGACAAAATTAACATCGGCGGCAATAACCAGCCCAATAGATTTGTCTCCATATTGTAATTAGTTTGTTGCATCCACAACCATAAACCTACAAGCGCTGCTGCCACAAGCAAACCCAAAAATACAGGCGCTAGATTATCTTTTAGAACCGTCACAAAAATTAAAATGGGGCGAGCGCCAACCGCCATACGAATCCCAAATTCAAAGCGGCGCAATTGCACGCTGTAACTGAGTACGCCGTAGATACCTATGGCAGCGAGACCAAGGGCTAGCAAGGTCAAGACTGCGGTTAAACTTGCAGAGAGAATATCTTGCGTAAGAAGCACTTGATGGGAATACGTCATGGGCGTTATTTCTGCCACTTTATATTGGCCATTCACATGACCCAACAATTCATTCAATTCTTGCTTGGTGATATTTTGATGGGGTTTTAGCTGTAAAAGAAATTGCACATTATGATCAGGAACCTGTGACATAAACATGCGAGGCTCTTCTTTTACATTCGGCAAGCTAAGATCACGCAATATACCAACCACTTGATAAATATCTTTGCCCGCACCACCATTTTGCCAATAGAAGCGTTTATTTAATACTTGGCCATCATTTTGTAGCTTACGTGCAAACGCATCGTTGATAAGAATAGATTGTGAACCCAGTTTAAATTCATCCGCAGTAAAATTTCGGCCTGCAAGCAACTTCATATTTAAAACATTCACATACTGGTGATCGATAAGACTAAGAAGTGTCTTTTCACGCTGCTGATAGTCTGGTGTCGCAGATAAATAATCGTACAACCCAACCGAGTTGATAGGGTCATCACTCATTACACTTAGGTTGGCAATTTTTGGGTGTGTGCGAAATTCATTACTAATCGTTAACAAATTATTCTTGCGCGCTTCGTAAGGGCTGGATGTTTGAGCACCCATATTAAGCGAAACACGATAAATATCGTCCGTCGAAAAGCCTAAAGGTTGACGAATATGCTGCAAAGATTGCTGTAAAATGTGTAAGCTCGCCGCCAATAACACCGCCGTAAAAGTCACCTGACCTAATATCAATAAATTACGAATTTTGGTAGAAATGTGCAGGCCAGCACCTTTACTGCCACTCTGTAAAAGATTGTTTAATGAACGGTAATTTATTTGATGACTGACCAAAAATGAAAAAGCAAATGCTAGCGACAAGCCCATAATCAATGTAAATAAAAGGCTTTGCCAACTGAGGTGCAGCTCAGCAACACGTGGCAATTGTTTATAGGTAAAATGTTTTAATAATTCAACCCCTACCAAGGACACCACCCATGCAAGCCCTGCAGCCAAGAGAATCACTATTAAAATCTCTGCCAGCAACCCATTGAACAAATGCGTTTTTTGCGCCCCCAAGGCCGCCTGTATTGCCATATTTCGTTGCTGATTGCTCACTCGTGCAAGAATCAAATTAGTAACATTCACTGCAGCAATTAATAGCAACGCCAAGGCACCCGCCAACAACAATAGAACTCGCCCAGCAATGTCACCTAGAATAGCCTCTTGATAACCAATAAAAGTAACGCCAATTGTTAAGTCACGAAAAAAGGAATCATTAGATCGCTCTGCCTCAAAGCGTGCATTCAATTTTTTTGTCAATATTGTCTCAAGGGTATTAGGCTGCGCACCCGCTTTTAATTTAACCACTAAGTGCTGACCACTTTTAAGACGCGTCCATGAATGTTGAGTGTGTTCACCTGCAACACTGTAATCCCATGGCAACCAAACATCCGTCATTCTTCCAACACCATCAAACTGCGGCTCTATAAAATACTGTGCAGTCACTCCAATAATTTTAAAACTCACCTCACCAAACTGCAGTGTTTTATTTAAAATATCGGGGTCTTGCTTATAAACCTTCAACCATGTGTTGTAACTAATTACGATGACAGCACTCCGCGCACCTAAGCCCTCACCGTCATTAAAGTTGCGCCCCAATTGCATTGGAGCCTGCAACAACTTCAAATATTCAGGCGTAATAAAGCTGGTGTTGACTTGCGGCGTATCGGGCAGACTGCGAATAATATCTTGATCGACAGTGATCAAGGCTTTCTGAACAAAAAAATTTTCTTTATCTTTATAAGATTCAACCAATGCAGGATACGAATTCACATCAGCAAACGCTAATTGGCCATTCTTATAAGCATTCCCCTTTACAATATACAACCTATCTTGATCAGGATATGGCAATGGCGCTGCCAACAACTGATAATTTAAATTAAACATTGCCACTAAAGCGCCGAGCGTAACCCCAAGCGTGATCACAATGGTAAATACATAACCTTTTGCTCTGAGCAGCGAATTAAATGCTGTTTTAAAATCTTTAATGGTTAGCATATTAATCCCCACGCAAAACATGGCTGGCAGGCTTACGAATAATTTGCCATACCGATAGCAGCGATGTGGCAGCAGTCAGCGCGATAATTAAAACTGGCGGCAATAGCCAACCTACACTTGTAGTTTGCAAGCTGTAGCTGGTTTGCTGAATCCAAATCCACAAACCAATCAACGCAGCCAACGCGATAACCAAACCACTAACGACTGGGATTAAATTATCTTTGAGTATTTGAAAAAATATTGTATTGGGCCGAGCGCCTATTGCCATACGAATACCCAATTCAAATCGACGCAACTGCACGCTGTAACTGAGTATGCCGTAAATACCTATGGCACTAAGCCCCAGTGCCAATAAAGCTAACGCAGCCGTTAAGCCTGCAATTGTTTTTTGATTGGCGGTTAGCTGCTGGTGTGCTTGCTCTGTCGTTAAAAAGCGAAATACTTTGAACTCTGGGTTAACCTTAGCCATGAGCTTATTCAACTCTATGGGCGTGAATTGCTGAGAGGGCTTAACGTGAATTAACAACAAAGGAAATTCGGCGGGTATATGAGGTTCAAAAAATCTGGCGGTTTCAAGCTGACCTGGCAACTGAAGATCTTTAACAATACCAATAACTTCGGATGGTTCTTGATCTACATTACCTCTAAAAAATACACGTTGCCCAAGCGCTTGACCATCTGCTTTCAACAAGCGTGCAAGTGTTTGATTAATAACAATCACTCTCGAACTTTCGAGCGCTTCGCGATCGGTGTAGTTTCGCCCCGCCACAAGCGGAATATTAAATATTTTTAAATAGCTACTATCACTCCAGGTGGCAGTTGCCAGTATCTTAGCGTCAACACCCAGTTCGGTTGCCAAAAAACGCTGCGGTAAAATTCCCGTCCAATAAGACACTGGGCCTAGAGAACCAATTCCGGCATCAAGCACTTTGGGATTACTGCGCAACTCGGAAAGAATGCTCAATAAATAATTGCGTCGCTCAACCTCTGAAGCATTTTCTAACAAGGTTCCTAAATTTAAAGACACCTGATAAGTATCCTGAGTATTAAAGCCCAGCGGTTGGTGAAGTTGACGCAAACTCTCTTGCAAAATTTGTAAACTCACTGCCAGCAAAACGCCAGTCAGCATTATTTGACTTAAAATAAGCGAGCTGCGAACTCGCTGGGAAATTTGAATGCCCGTACCTTTGCCACTTGATTGCAAGATGCTATTGAGCGCACGGTAATTAACTTGAAGACTCACAATCACAGCTAAGAACAACGCCAAGGTCAGAGCAACTACGCCTGCAAATAATAATGTTGATGCGTTCAAATAGAGTTCATCCAAACGTGGCAACTGACTTTTAGCAACCCTTTTCAGCACTTCCACCATCGCACAGGCCAAGACTAGGGATAAAATTCCAGCACCTGTCATCAATACAATTATTTCGGCAAGCACTGCTTTAAAAATATGTTTTTTTTGTGCACCCAACGCCACTTGAATAGCCATGGTTCGCTGCTGATTGGCCGCTCGCGACAAAATCAAGTTGGTCACATTTGCAGCAGCAATCACGAGTAAAATCAGAGCGCCTGCCAACATCAATAAACTCTGATTGCTAGTATCTCCAACAATAATAGTCTTAAAGGAAAATAATTTAAATTGCGTAGTCGCGTGTGCAAATCCGGCTATAGCTGTCGTTTCCTCTTTGAAACGCGATGCAGCGTAATTATTATAAAAATGATCTGCCGTAAGAATGGATACATCATGCCTTAACTGTCCGACTAAATGCCCTTGTCCAGTCGAGAATCGCCAAAGCGTACGAGCGCCAATATCGTTGTAGTCAAATGGCAGCCAAATATCGGTTTTCCAACCTTGTTGAAATAACGAAGGCTCAACAAAGCTTTTGGCTAAAACACCAATAATTTTAAATTCAACGCCTTTAAAGTTCGCTGTTTTACCGATAATGTCAGCATCCTGTTGGTACATTTGCGTCCATGTGTTAAAACTTAAAATGGCAACAGGTGCCATCGAATGTAAACCTTCATCAGCACTAAAATAGCGCCCCAATGCTAAGGGAGCCTGCAACATTGTCAAAAACTCTGGCGTAACTGCGCCGATATTCATGCTCGGTGCACTTAACAAATTCCGCTCAACATCTATGCCATAAGCGATCAACGCTTTTTGCGAAAAATAAGCATCCTCCTTCTCGTAACTTTCAATTAATAGTGGATAAGGAGTTCTTTTAGCAAAGCTCAATTCACCCTTCTCAAAACGCTGCCCCTGAAAAACATACAACTGATCGGCATCAGGGTATGGTAGCGGCGCAGCCAGTATTTGATAATTCAAATTGAACATTGCCACCAATGCACCGAGCGTAATGCCAAGTGTAAGCACCACAGTGACAACATAACCATTGGCTTTAAGCAGCGAATTAAATGCTGTTTTAAAATCTTTAATGGTTAGCATATTAATCCCCACGCAAAACATGGCTGGCAGGCTTACGAATAATTTGCCATACCGATAGCAGCGATGTTGCAGCCGTAAGCCCTATAATTAATACCGGTGGCAATAACCACCCTATGCTTGTTGTTTGCAAGTTGTAACGAGTTTGCTGAATCCAAATCCACAAACCTATGAGCGCAACCAAAGCTATAAGCAAACCAATAATTACAGGTGTTAAATTATCTTTAAGTATTTGAAAAAAAATTGTATTAGGCCGCGCACCTATCGCCATACGAATCCCCAATTCAAATCTCCGCAACTGCACGCTGTAACTGAGTACACCGTAAATGCCTATGGCGGCGAGACCGAGAGCGATTAGCGATAATGCAGCGGTTAAGCCCGCAGCTGTTTTTTGTGGCATGGTAAGTTGCGCGATAGCTTGTTTCGTGGTTTTCATGTAAAAAATTTTAAGCTGTGGGTGTGTCTTAGCGGCCAGCGAATTAATCTCCGTAGGTGTAAGTTGCTGCCCTGCTTTTACGCGCACCACTAATTCTGGGTTTTGACTAACAAATGCTTGAAAAAAACGCGATGGCTCAAGCATGCCTGGCAACTGTAAATCTTTTAGCACACCCACAATTTCTATCGCCTGTGCGCCTTCATCATTTTGTCGATAGACTTTTTTACCCAACACTTGCCCGTCCGCTTGAATAGCTCGCGCAAGCGTTTCATTCACCACCATAACCTGTGCATGTTCGCGCACTTCCGCATCGGTAAAGTAGCGCCCCGCAACCAATGGTATTGCCGCTACCTGCAAATAGCTTCCATTGCAATAAGACTGAACGGCGCTTAATTTTTTATCATCAAGTCCATCAACACGTAGTAAATCAGACGAAGGATTTCGAAAGGAAATGGGAGACAAACTTGTCGCACCTACTGCTACCACTTTAGGATTTGCACGCAGATCATCAATCACGCGCGCGACATAGGCGCGGCGCTCTTCTTCCGTAGTATTTCCCCACAAGGTCGCAATGCTGAATAAAATTTGATATTGATCGCTAGTCTGGTAACCCACTGATTGCGTAAGTTGCCGCGAACTCTGCAATAAAATATGAAAGCTTGCCGCCAACAATATTGCTGTTAATGCCACTTGGCTCAAAACAAGCAGCTTGCGAATGCGTGCAGATATTTGCAACCCAACACCTTTACCGCTGGTTTGTAACACCGTATTTAATTGTCGATAATTAATGTGCCGGCTTACGATAGCTGCAAAAATTGTCGCCAAGGCAGCTGCCACCAAAAAGGTAAAGGCTAAGGTTGCGGGATTGATGTGCAACTCTTGTAAACGCGGCAACTGCCCCTCTGCCGCTATTTTTAATAACGTCAAAAGCACTGAAGCGACTAGTACAGCTAATAAACTTGCGCCTAACATTAAGGTGGATATTTCAGCCAAGACAGCACTAAAAATATGTTTTTGCTGCGCGCCCAAGGCGACCTGTATCGCCATGCTACGCTGTTGATTTGCGGTACGTGCAAGAATTAAATTCAGCACATTGGTAGTGGCAATTAATAACAGAACCAAAACGCCAGCCAACATCAATAAACTTTGTTGGCTGGCAGAACCCAGAATCACAGTAGAAAATGTTTCCAAGGTGAAGCGTAAACTGGCATCCGTAAACCCAGGATGAGTAATTGTTTCATCTTTAAAGCGCGCAGCAACTCGGCTGCTGACGGCTTGTTCAGCAGAAATTTTATCAACACCTTTTTGCAACAAACCCACCCAAAAAATGGTGCCAATGCTGCCATTCCAATCCTTGCGAAATTGCACCGGTATATCGTCATAATCCATGGGCAACCACACATCGGTTTGCCAACCTCGTTGATACAATTCTGGCTCAACAAAATTTTCATCCAACACACCGATAATTTTAAATTCTATCTCCATAATGTTCAGCGTTTTACCGAGTACATTGGGGTTTTGCTGAAAATACTTTACCCACGCACGGTGGCTTATTACCGCCACTGGGTTCATCGTATCTAACCCCTCGTTGGCGGCAAACCGGCGCCCCAATTCCATAGGCGCCTGCACCATGTTAAAAAATTCAGGCGTAGTAGAAATAGTATTCAGCACTGGGCTATCGGGCATTCTGCGTTCAATTGATACCGTATAAGCAAGCAGTGCTTTTTGCTCAAAGCTCGCATCTTCTTGACGATATGATTCAATCCACGCCGGATAAGGCGCGTGCCTATCGCTAACCAAAATGTTTTTATCAAAGCGTTCGCTCTTAGCAACAACCAACCGATCCACATTGGGATAAGGCAATGGCGCTGCCAACAATTGGTAATTCAAATTAAACATAGCCACTAGCGCACCCAAGGTAATACCGAGTGTCAGCACTATGGTAATTACATAACCTTTAGATTTGCTGAGCGAATGAACTGCATTTTTAAAATCGTTAAAGCTCATTACACAACTACCTGTAAGGTTTCGCCTGTCTGCAGCGTTTGCGTATCAATGATTTTGCCATCCAACAAATGTAATTTTCGGCTCGCCATATCGGCATAGCGAGGGTCGTGAGTTACCATGCAAAGCGTGGTGCCATTGGCGTTAAGTTGTTGCAGCATTTCCATCACCGCATCGCCGTTGCGTGAATCCAAGTTACCGGTAGGTTCGTCCACCAATAATAAAGCGGGGCTACCCACCAAGGCGCGAGCAATAGCAATACGCTGTTGTTGCCCACCAGATAATTGATTGGGTTTGTGTTGCGCGCGGTGCGTCATATCAACAACTTGCAAACACTCCAGCACTTTTCTTTCAATATCTTTTTCACTGACTTTATGGCGACGATAACGCAGCGGCAGCGCCACATTGTCAAACACTGAAAGCTCATCAATTAAGTTGAAAGACTGAAATATAAAACCGATTTTTTCATTGCGGATAAATGCCGCCTCACTCAAGTTAAGCTGGCTTACATCCTTCCCTTCAATAAAATATTGCCCAGTGGTGGGCATATCCAACAAACCAAGTAAGGATAACAAGGTGGATTTTCCGCAACCAGAAGGGCCGCAGATGGAAACAAAATCGCCTTTGTAGATTTCTAAATCAATACCGCGCAGAGCGTGGGTATCCATATCCTCTGTGCTATAGACTTTGGTAATGCCCGTCATATTAAGGGTAAGTTCGCGCATGGTTTTTCCTTTTTAATTTACTAATTTAGTTATATTTACCCCCTCCTAGCCTCCCCCTCCACGAAGGGGAGGAACCAAGTCCCTTCCCGCTTTTCAAGGGGGAGGTTAGGACGACTGCATGGATGCGGGAGGTAGTACCACGCAGGATGCAGTTGCCGAGGGGGTTTTAATCCACGATCTGAATCGTTTTCGCATCTTGAATGCTGGTCATATCCGACAAAATAAAACGATCTTTTTCTTTGGCACCCTGTTTAATTTGAATAAATTTTCCAGAGTCTTCACCAAAGCTTAACTCTTGCACTTCTGCTGATTTATTATTTTCCATCACACGAAATAAACTACTGTTGGCGTGGCTTTGTGCATTCATGGGGCGCTCGATAAACAAGGTATCTTTAATTCTCGCGGTAAAAATTTGTGCATCTACATTCAGTTCTGGTCGCGCCGATGCGGGCACACCTTCGGTAAACGCAATTTCAACTTCAATAGTGCCATCGCGCACTTCCGGGGTAATGCGCGTAAGCACGCCCGCAACTTGTTCACGGCGAGTATTAATTTTTGCAGTTTGGCCAACTTTAAGTTGCTCGGCTTTTGATTGCGAAATACGAATCAAGGCTTTTAAATCTTTATCACTACCGACCAAAGCCAACTCTTGACCAGCTGCAACACTTTGACCAAGTTCAACGGGTAACCTCTGCAGAACGCCTTTTATTCCTGCGCGCACAATTAAACGCTCCGCACGTAACTGCATATTTTGGTAACGCGCCGTGACTTGATTAATTTGTTCTTGTTGAATAATTAAGGCTTCGCGCATTACTTCTTTAAGCTGTGCAATGCGTTGGGTTTGTAAATTAACGCGCTCTTGCATTTGCTCTTGCTGTAGCAAAGTTGTTTTATAAGCGAGCATAGAAACCGCTCCGCCCGCTAAACCTCTTTCTGCCTCGCAGCGCAATTGCACAGATTTAAAGGTTGCCGTTAATTCAGCCAAGGTCGATTGCTCTGCAAGTAATTCACGTTGATTGCTCAGCTTTAACCGGCGCAAATTCGCTTGCTCTTGTACTAGAGCCATATTGGCGGCTTCAACTTCTTGCAGCAGTTCAGGATTGTTTAATTTTAAAATAATGCTATTCGCTTCAACCTCTGCACCAGAGCGCAATAATACTTCTGCCACTGTCGCAGGCGTTAAAGCGGTAATCAGCGTCTGCTTATCAGAACGTAAAACGCCATAACCATCCACCGCAACTTGCAGCTCACCACGTTGCACAGTGCCAAGCAACAATTTACTGCGCTCCACTTTTTGTTGGCCAGCAGGTTGCACAACTACACCCGTTAACAACGCCAAGGCGATAAACATTGCACCGCCAATTATTAACGGGCGTTTGAAGCGAGATGATGACTTAGCTTTAGCGATATCCATGCGAATTAACTTTGTAATGACGATTTAAATTCACTCACTACAAAGTCTGTGCCAAAAAACTAAGATATTGATTTGTATGGATTTATTTTTAGCGAGGAGAATAGACACCAGCGATTAGTCCGATATCGGACGCTGAATTCCGAAATCGGACTTCATTCTCAAATAACAGAAAATACCTCAACAGTGCACCTATTACGAATTTCTCAGCACAGGAAAGATGATCGCTTGACATAGGCATTCATTCTGTCAAAATAAAATAATATAACGCATATTTTGGATTTTGAGTTATGACTAAATCATCTGTTGAAAAACCACCTTATTTTTCATTTGAAAATATCAATATTGGTGACATAAGCAAGTATCTCAAAGAGCATGATATCACTGACTCAAGAGGACAATACTTACATTGGGATAAGCTCAAATGGAGAATCAAACCAAGAGAACAAGCTCAAAATATATGGTTTGCGATTAAGTTTAAAAGGCGATTTCAAATGAAGCCAATTGCTATCACTGATGAAAAGCAGAATATCTTCACCTATTGTATCCCCCACTCGATGGAAGCCAAACTACACGAAATTGCAAAAATAGCGGGTGGTAGTACAGCAGTAGTTGCTGGTACAGAGGCATCCAGACAAACCCAAGGGCAATTTTTAGTCTCTTCACTTCTCATGGAGGAGGCTATTAGCAGTGCACAACTTGAAGGCGCTGCAACCACACGGGTAGTTGCAAAAAAAATGCTGGAAGATGGTAGAGAGCCTAAAAATGAAGACGAACGTATGATCGTCAATAACTTTTTATTGCTCAAAAAGGCTGAACGCATCTGCGACGAGCCATTATCAATTGATATGATCTTAGACTTTCATAAGGTTGCCACTCAAGGAACCACCGAGAACGATGTAATCCCCGGTAAATTCAGAGAGGCCAATGATATCTACGTAGATGACAAGTCAGGCGACATAGCTTATACCCCGCCTAGCTTTGAATTAATGCCTGAGCGTTTAGCCAAGCTTTGTACTTTTGCAAACACAGATCACTCTGGCAAAAACGGTAATGATTTTATTGCACCAGTAGTCAAGGCTATTATTTTGCATTTCATGATTGGCTACGAACATCCCTTTAGAGATGGCAATGGTAGAACTGCAAGAGCCCTGTTTTACTGGTACATGCTTAAAAATCATTACAATTTATTCAAATATGTATCTATCAGTAAACTTTTAAAAGATAGTCCAAAAGACTATGGTTTATCGTATATGTACACAGAAACGGATGACAATGATTTAACGTATTTTATTGATTATCAACTTGATATCATTCTCAAAGCACTTGACGAGTTAAAAGCTTATCTTGCGAACAAAACAGCAGAGTTTAACCAAGCAATAACACTCCTATCTAATTCGAAATTCTCAAACCTTTTAAATTTCCAGCAAAAAGACATCATTAAAAAATCAATTAAGTTTCCGGGAAGAATATTTACCGCATCGGAAATATCGAGTGACTATAGCATTGCGGAAAACACAGCTAGAAACTATCTAAACAAGCTAGTCGATTACAAACTACTCCTTGCTACAAAAGATGGTCGCACAATTTTGTATATGGCACCCAATGATTTAAGGCAAAGGCTTGACACCAAATAGATTCTAACCTTCAACTAATTAATCATTTTGCACAAAAAAATCAACGCACAAGCCCCAACACCATTGGCATTATTACTCAAGGTAAGCATTCCACCCATTTGCTCGATGATATGGCGACTCAGACTTAGGCCTATGCCCTGCCCTTGGGTTTTGGTGCTGTAGAAAGGCACGAAGAGATTGTCAGGGTTAGCGATACCTTGGCCACCATCGACAATACGGATTTCATTGCCCTGCTCACGCTGGGTAAAAATCATTTCGATGGTTCCGGTTGGACTGCCCGCTTCAATCGCATTTTTAATTAAATTAATCAGCGCTTGCTGCAAAAATACGGAGTCTGCCCAGAGCTCTATTTGCAACCCTTTGGCCTGTAGTTGCGCATCCGGAAATAATGCGGTTAGTCGCTGAAAAAGTACGTCTGCACTCAACCATTGCGGTTGTAAATGCAATGGCTTGTGCAACTCGGCATAGCGGCTCACAAAATCCTGTAAGTGCTGGCAGCGTTCGCCAATTAGTTCCAAGGCTTGTTGTTCGCGCTCGCTGCTCACTTTTCCTTGCAAACTTTGCGTAAGTGCAGCAACCGGCGTAAGTGAATTGCGAATTTCATGGCTCAATACACGAATCAATTTTTGCCACGCCTGCAATTGGCCTTCGCGCAGTGCCGCTTGAATATTAATAAACACTAACAACTGATGACTTTGGCCTTGATCGAGAAAGCGGCTGTGACGAATTTGCCACTGTTGCGCTTTTGCTGAATCGATAAAGTGCCATTCCGGCTCTGCCGTTAAGCCTAACAATGAAGGTGATGCATGACGTAAGGCTTGCCAAGGGCGACCGAATAATTCGGCGAAAGCGGCATTGGCGTAACTCAGTTGTGAGCGGTGATCGAATACTAAAATCGGTGTATTTAATTGATCAATAAGGCGATAGAGCAAAAATAATTGTTGATCGTAATGGCTCTTATGTTGCTGCAACGAATCGCCGAGGCTATTTAATTGCTGATGAAATTCCGCAACTTTGCCGCTGGCAAATATGGGTTTGGCAAACAGACTGTAATCCTGATTCTGCAGCGCTTCTAGTTGCACGCTTGCGCGACGGAATGAGACTAGCACTTTCTGGTAAATGCGCCGAAATATCAACCCATTTACCGCCAGCAAAAACAGCCCTAGCAATGCTACTTTTAACCATGGAAATACCAATAGCAAAAATCCGCAACAAATACATTGCAGCAGTAAACACACTGCAAACGCAATTTTTAATTGAGCTTCTAGCGAATCAGTTCGCCAAGTCATATTTTTCTAACCGGCGATACAAAGACGATTTGGTAATGCCTAAAAGATCGGCGGCTTTTTGTTTGTTGCCATCGCAATCTGCAAGCGCTTGATTGATTAACTGCAGCTCAGCGGCTTCTAAGGTCATCATCGGCATTTTATCGAAAGAAAGCTGATCAGCGGATGCTGCAGTTTTGCTTTGCGTATTAACCGGCAGGTTTAATTGCGCCGCAGTCAAGTCACCATGTTGCGTGAGTAACACCGCGCGCTCCATCATATGGCTCAACTCACGAATATTGCCAGGCCACTGATATGCCTGCATAGTTTTAAGTGCGCTGGGTGATAATTTAAGCTCCGGCTTGCGATAGCGCTGGCCGTGTTTGGCTACAAAAAAAGTGGCAAGCGCAGCTATATCTTCTGGCCGCTCGCGCAACGCAGGCACTCGGAATTCCAAAGTGTTTAAGCGGTAATATAAATCCTGCCGAAATAAACCTTCACTGATCATCTGTGCAAAATCGCCATTAGTGGCGCTAATAATACGAACATCAGTGCGTTGGGTTTGGCTGGAGCCGAGCATTTCGAATTCGCCCGATTCTAAAACGCGTAATAATTTTGCTTGCTGCGCTATGGGCACTGTAGCGATTTCGTCCAAAAATAAACTGCCGCCTTTGGCTAACTCGAAACGACCAATGCGCTGTTCTTTGGCATCCGTAAATGCGCCTTTTTTGTGGCCGAAAATTTCGCTTTCAAACAGTGTTTCAGGAATTGCGCCCATATTGACGGAAATAAACGCCTGTTGCGCGCGCGGGGAATTGAGGTGGAGCCAATGTGCCAACTGACTTTTGCCGGTGCCATTTTCGCCGGTCAGCAAAATATTTGCATCGGTAGTGGCGACTGCGGCGAGCTGTTGCATCAGCTGATTCATAGCGTCGCTCTGCCACACCAGCTCAGGCTTTGGGTCTTCCAAACGTTGACTAAGTGCGCGGTTTTTACGATTAAGCGCTTGCAAATGCAATTGTTGTTGTAGCACTTGGTGCAACCGCTGATTGTTCCAAGGCTTCTCAATAAAATCGCCCGCGCCTAATTGCATGGCTTTCACCACTAGCTCGGTATTAGACCACGCTGTCATAGCCACCACGGGAATATCCCACGCCTGTTGTTGTAGCCACGCCAAGAAACTTAGGCCTTCTTCGCCGGAAGTGGTATCCAACCCGAAATTCATATCTAATAAAATGAGGTCAGCCTTTTGCTGCGCCAGCCAACTTTTTGCTTGTGCGGGAGCCTCTGATTCGGCTATCGCAAAACCAAAATCCTCCAACACAAAACGTGCTGATAGCCTAATTTCGCGGTTGTCTTCTATGATTAAAATAATGGGCTTATGCATGGCAGCCTATTGCACTCTTATGATTTTTAGCAGCGTAAATACAGCAAACCGCATTCTAAGCGGAATTGGGATTGGGGGATGATGAATTTATTCGCTAAATCCTAATTAATCTTATCTGGCTTCTACTTTAGTAACACCGCAACGCTCACACTCAAACACCGTTACCAGTTTTCCCTCTTTCACATCAAACTTTTTATCCGTTTTAATTTTCCATTTGTGAAAACCACTTTTGCACAGAGTTTTACCTTTGTGCTTCTCAAATGGCGATGGCCGCTTAAAGGGAAGAATATTTGTCATTAACCTACAGCCTTATTAAAGAGCACCTTCATTAACACGAAACCAACCCGCAATACTTTTTCGCTCGCGCTTCGCTGGCAACACTTCGTGAGGAAACTTTTCACTTAAAAAAATCACTAATCGCCCACATTCAGGCAAGATGGTTTCAATCACTTTATTGGCATCGTCTTCCGCATACAGCAATAACTCGCCACCATCACCCAACCGCCATGCATCATTCAAATACAACACTGTTGAAAGCACACGATTGGACTGGCCTTGCTTGCGATTCCCGCGAAAGGCGTCCACATGCTTTTTATAAAAAGCACCTACCGGGTAATGCGCAAAGTGACTCTCATAATCAAATAAACCCATAAATAAACGGCGATTAAGTCCAACACGCAATGAATCCATCCACTGTAGAAAATCGGCTGTTATTTCAGTATTGGGCTGAATCCAATGAATTTTATCCGAGCGAATCGTTTCTTGAACTTGAAAATCAGTTTGGCGACCAATACCCGCAGCTTTAAATTCATCGCTCTGCAACTCATTAAAATGTATTTGCAATGAGTTTAATAAGAACTTGGGGAGAGCATCATCTACTACCCAATAACCCTGCTCAACAAGTGCATCAGCGATTAGATCAAGTTGGTGTTCATCAAAAGAATTCATAGGCTTTGCTTTTTTAAAAAAATGAGGGTAATTATAACGTCATTCACCTCAAAGAATCATATTCCCACTCTTTTGATGCAAGTCAATGCCAGTATTTTACAATACCCTATGCTGTCATAAGCCCAATATTATCAATTCTTTTACCACCGTGACTGCTATGAATAGCTACAAACCTCTTGAATGGAACCCACAGATTATCCAACGCTATGATATGGCAGGGCCGCGTTATACCTCATACCCAACAGCGCCACAATTTCGCAGCGATTTTTCTGAAGTGGCATTATTCAATGCTATATCGCGCAGCAACAAGCAATTAAAGCCGCTCTCGCTTTACTTTCACATCCCCTTTTGTGAGTCGCTTTGCTACTACTGTGGCTGCAACAAAATAGTTACGCCTAACAAAGATCGCGCAGCACCTTACCTAATCCGTTTAATTCACGAAATCGAAATCCAGGCGGATATTTTTAATTCAGCAAGAGTCGTCAAACAATTGCATTGGGGCGGTGGCACACCTACGTTTATTAGCGACGATGAAATGTCGCTACTGATGAAAACCACACGCAAGTTTTTTAATTTACTTGACAATGACGAGGGGGAATACTCCATAGAGGTTCACCCCGGCACAGTATCAACCAGCACCATGAGTCACTTACGCAAACTCGGTTTTAACCGTGTGAGCATGGGCATACAAGATTTTGACGAAACCGTACAAAAAGCCGTGAACCGCTTTAATACTTACGAAGAAGTGGAAACACTAGTAAATAGCATTCGTGCCGATGGTTATAAATCCATTAGCATGGATTTAATTTACGGTTTACCTCATCAAACTGAGTACTCATTTGCGCAAACACTGGATAAGGTTATAGCGCTCTCGCCCGACCGGCTCTCACTGTTTAATTACGCGCATATGCCGCATTTATTTAAAAGCCAACAATTAATTCACGAAGAGGATTTGCCTTCCGCTGAACTGAAATTAGGGTTATTGCATTACGCCATTGATCGGCTGCAAGCCGCTGGTTACATTTATATCGGCATGGATCACTTTGCAAAACCTAGCGATGAATTAGTTATCGCCCAACAAGAAGGAAAATTACAGCGCAACTTCCAAGGTTATTCCACCCACGGAGATTGTGACCTCTTAGCCTTTGGTGTTTCGGCCATAAGCGCTATTGACAATGTCTACATGCAGAACGCTAAAAATATTAATGACTACCAAGCTAAACTCGATGAAGGCCTATTACCTTATATAAAAGGTTTCACCCTAAACCAAGAAGACGAATTGCGGAAATTTATTATCAATCAACTGATCTGTCACTTTGAGTTGAGCTTTAATAGCATTAAAGAAAAATTTTCAGTGGATATGCAAAGCTACTTTACTCGGGAACTGCAAGAGTTAACACCGATGGTAGATGACGGCCTCATCAGTATGGATGCTCAAGGTATTCGCGTACACAACGCTGGGCGCATGCTAATCCGCCGCATATGCATGGTCTTTGATGAATATTTAAATAACACCACGCAAGTTCGATATTCCAAGATCATTTGACCCCAACCCCTCCTCGTAGTACCAAGTAGCTGGCACAAGTGTTGCTCTATTGAGACAGTATTAGGCAAAGATTCTCATGCCCTGCCATTATTGGCAGATGCGACCTCATTTAGGACACAAAATGCAGAGCACTAGCACCACTATGAGACACTCCATCACCCAAATTGCACCAGCGACTACCGACAAATCGGTCATAAACCGCTTTACAGAGCTGTTTAATCAACGGCTTGATGCACTCAATTTGATCAAGCAGCTTAACCACATGATTAAAGCGGTACAGCGGCACCGCGGTATGAGCATGGGTTTGCTCGGTGGCAACGCGCTCTTTCGCGAGGAATTTACCAAACTACAGCGCCAAATCGCCGAGCGCTTACAACTATTCAGCGCTTTTGCTTCACGCACTCAGCAATTTTTACCACAGCGAGATCAAGAAAACTTACACAGCGCTTGGCTTACCATTAGCCATGATTGGCAGGAAGATTCCGTCATTGATAATTACGAGCTGCACTGTCACTTGATTGAACAGTTACTCGCACTACTCGCTTTTATTGCTAAACAATTAGAGCAACCTATAGCGGCCATTTTAGCAACCAATAATGAGCCAACTCAAATCTACGCCACCAACACCGTTTACCCCAACCGCTTTAAACAATTAGAGGTTTTGCATTTTTCGACACGTTTAATGCCTGCTGTGGCAGAGCAAATTGGGCGTATCCGTGCACTCGCAACCTACACCGCTGCACTGGGTTTTTGCGACCCAGATTACGCCAGCAAATTACGCTATGTTATTCAATGCACACGTGTAAACAATGAAAAATTACGCCATCAAGCAAAACGTATGGAAGGCATTTTAGAGAAGGATACCCCACTCTTAAGTCAGTTAAAAAGCTATGAAATCAAACTCACTTTTTTACTGAATATGGTTGAGCAAGATATTCTGAAAGATGGAAAAATAACCGCAGACAGTAACCGTTTATTTGAATTGACTACGGATATTATCGATATGTATTTGAATTGCGTTGATGAAGGCACAGCGCTCATTGAACGCTGGCACAACGATGAAATTGAAAACTGGATTGTATCGGCCAACTAAGAAGTCAATGACAGGTAAGAAGTCAATGGCAGGTAAGAAGTGAATTATAGGTTTCGACAGCCATAAAAAAACCTTGTGATTCATATGCATCACAAGGTTTTTTATGTCTCTACTTAAAACTGCCCCCACGACTGAATCAGCTTATGAATCTCCTCTGCCGCGTGGGGAGTAGAATCAATAATGCTAAATCCTGTCCAGTGCTTTCCATTTTGATCTGCGGCACGCGTCCATAAACAATCTACACCAATGCGTACAACCTGTTTCTTATCGCCTTCACTAGGGAGGTGCAAATCTAATTCGTAGAGCCGATCTTCCTCTAAAGGAACATCGCCTACCAACATCAAACCTTGAGTATGAATATTGACTAATCTACCGAGGTAAACATCACGCAGAGCATCATAAACATCTATATCTCCGCTAATGGTATGGCGATGCATCGCACGATCATAGTTCTGTGAAGATAAATCGCTCATAGACTCACTCGCCTTTAGGTGATGCTTCCGCCGTTAAATTACCTGCTCGCTCATTAAGCGTTTGATAAATATTTTCCAGCGCACGCTCAAAGAATGGCTTAGTGCTGCCAGCAATAACTCGCGCCTTACCAGAGATCATTTCGCGCGCCAACTGTAAGCCAGCAATTAAAGATACCTTTCTACCTTGCTGGTCAACCAACATATAGTGATTGGTTTTTTGATTAAACCAAGCCACTTTTAAACGCTTACCGCCTTCAAACTCAAACCAAGTACCAAACTCAATCATTTTTAAGCTATCGACGATTTTGGTTTCATCGGCTGTTTGCGGCGCTAACAATTCTTCTGTTTGACCTGCCTTTTCTGCTGCCATGCTTTCTAATTTAGAGCGCATAGGTGCGGGAGCGGATTCTGCTTTTTTACTTTGCAAGGCTAAACGTTGCAGTGCGATAACCGCATCTATTAACTTACGCCCCTTTGCTTGTTCATAGCCGATAGTTTCAAAACCGTGCTCCAAAGCAGCAATCAAACTATCTTGACGCTCCATTTGTTTTACTTTATCGGTCTGTAATGTTTTTGGTTCAAGGCTCCATAAAAGATCATCGATAACCGTTACAGCACGCTGCCAAGAATCTGAATTGTCGCCATAACGCAACAATACAAATGATAAATAATCTGACCAAGGCTGTAAGAGTAAAAGCAATATCGCAGAAGGCATGTCGCGGCCATCTGTGCGGCTTCGCACAGCGTTATTGACCTGTACTTTTGCCTCGCGCAATTTTTCTTCGCCCTGCGCTTTTTCAAGCGCACGACGCTCCATCAACTCCTGACGGCGCGCAACATTGTGCGTGTAGGCATTAAACTCAATGAGTAGTTCTGCAAACAGGCGAACATCATTTTTAAAATCTTCCAAGAGGCGAAATACAGTGACTTTAACTTTGTTAAAGATTTCAAACTGATCGCTGCCGTCATTGCCAACCCAACGCACACCGGCTTCTGCCAAGCTGTTTAACAAGACGCGCGCAGGGTGTTCGGGCTGTTCAAAAAAATCTTTATCGATAAATGCAATTTTAAGAAAAGGCGTATGTAAATAGCTTAATAACGCTTTAACTGAATCCGGTAAATGCTCATCCGACAACATGTACTCAAACAACATGCCCACCAAATCGATGGTTTGCATATCACTCGCTTCAACCGCGCCATTTTCATTTTCTTGGGCGATTTGCTGCATCATTTGTTGACTTACTTCTTGCACACGCTGGGGAGCCAAATTCACCACGCCAGTCGCACTACCCGCAGTTTCAAATGCACGCTGAGTAGCGGTGAGGGTATTGGTTTGCAGATTGTCGAGCACACCTACTAATTGATCACTGTTATACACGCGTAAATGTTGCGCACTCGTCTGTTGCGGCTGCTGTTGATTTGCGGGAACCAAACTGGCCGCCGGATAAGTAGCACCTGCTGGGCGCGGAACAAAGCCCGCTGCAGCTACAGGTGCTTGCGGTGCAAGTTGCTGAACACCAGCAACATCTTGGCCGATAGAACCTTGATGGGTAATGTGTGCCTGCAACAATTTAATCGCATTCAATAAGCTGCTTTGATATTGCACATCAGAAGGGTTTAAGGCACCGCTCAACAGACGATCACTGGCGCGGCGATGCTCAACGCCAGATTGCGGCGGCAACTCACCTAAGGGATTTATATCTAAAGGATCATCGGCAACTTGATCCTCTATCACAGATCTTGAGCCTGATCCGTTATCAGATGAAGGAATAAAGCGCAGATTAGGTAATAAGTTTTGGAGGACAAGATATTGATTAATCTCATCGTATAGACTTTCCAATTGCCCAACGACTTCTTGATCAAATATTTTATAGCCAATAATTTTGGTCTTGGCATCCATATCCAAACTGGATAGCACTTTGCGCAAGGCTTCACAAAATTGCACTGGGCTAGCAGGATTGCTGCGCTCATCTAACTTTTCGCCATCATTTAACAGCGCCAAACGCTGTTGCAACGCCCACAACTGCTCAGCGTAAAAGCCTTCTGCACGATGGGTTATAGACGTAATTGCAATGGTTTCTTCAAGGTCTGAATGCTCTACCAAAGACAGCATATCGCCAGTAAAGCGCTCTTCACCGGTCAAGGTATTGAGGGTTTTGTTTTTAAATTTTACAAAGCCATTACCTAAATGCTGACAAAACTCCTGCTCTGCGGGTTGTTGCACCGCAGCAATCAGATTTTGCACTTCAAATAGGGCGAGTTGATCTTTGTTAGATTTGGCCTGCTCGGCGTGTTCGAGAATCTCTTTACACCATTGACGCCAAAAATTAGGAAATACACGATAGGCAAAGCCACGCGTTAAATCGCGACAATGTTTGAGATGTTGAATCACAATCTGCTCAGACATGGGAGCAAGACCAAGACCTACACGCTTATTGGCATCGGCACCAAAAGACCCTAAATTCTGCATATTTTTTCCTGCATTTTTATCCGTAACCTTCATAGTCCTAAATCATCCCGTTAAGAGTTGAAGTCCTTCTTTAAGGCCGTCAGCTTATAATTTGATCAACTGATCTCTGCCATTTTTGATACATCGAGTTGCACTGGCTAATTCTAGCAGTTTCTGCCAGCTTGGCTACAAGTTGAGTGCCTTGTCACCTAATTCAACATCAAAAATTCCGCTTTTAGTGCTAAGCCAGTAAATTCGATTTATTTACCGAGCCCCATTAGAGCACCAACAACGAACACGCGCACCGCAACCTGCACCATCAAAACGCACCAAACAAGTACATCGACCCTTTCAGACAAGTCTGCACATAGTGATTACAAGCTTGAATGCAAGTTGGTATCCATCTTGCTAAATTCATACCGTTAGTAGACATAACTGATCCGCACTCTGAGTGGTTTAGAATATTCGACGTTTTAGAATAGAAAGCTAGGGTTCCGGCTACCTCGCTAGTGAGAGGCAGCGACTGGTCCGAGAGCTTTCGACCCCAAGGGCGCAAGCCATTGAGGTTACACGGCGGG
>SYDJ01000202.1 GCA_005801205.1 Gammaproteobacteria bacterium | reverse complement strand
TTACACGGCGGGATAAAAGCCCGGGAGATAGATGGCCTAAAAGCCTGTTAGCAACGCTGAGGATGATTTACACATCCAAGGTTTGTACAGATTTTAACTGCCAGAGTGCTCTCAGCTTTACATAAGCTCAGTACAACTGAGCTCCAATAAAAGCCCTGTAATCCAAAACCCTTGGAGGTTTACCATGCTATCTGCCGCACGTACCAAACGCCTATTAGGTAAAACCCTTGTAGCGTCTACTCTGATCCTCACCTCTGCTTTCGCTTCAGCAAAACCTTTCAATGTGTGTTGGTCTATATACGTTGGTTGGATGCCTTGGGGTTACTCTGCCGAACAAAAAATTGTCGATAAATGGGCTAAAAAATACGGGATTGAAATTAAGGTTACGCAAATCAACGATTACGTTGAATCCATTAACCAATATACCGCTGGTCAATTTGATGCCTGCGCCATGACCAATATGGATGCCTTAACCATTCCCGCAGCTGGCGGTGTTGATAGCACGGCGTTAATTGTGGGCGACTTCTCCAATGGTAACGATGCTGTAATCCTCAAGGGCGACAAAAAAACCCTTAAAGATATCAAAGGTCAAAACGTTAATTTGGTTGAGCTGAGCGTTTCTCACTACTTATTAGCGCGCGCTCTAGAAAGCGTAAAACTCAAAGAATCTGATGTGAAAGTTGTTAACACTTCAGATGCCGATATGGTTGCTGTTTACGGCACTAAAGGCGTAACCGCCGTGACTACGTGGAATCCACTGGTTGGCGAAATTATGTCGCAGCCACACAGCACCAAAGTGTTCGACTCCGCACAAATCCCTGGCGAAATTATGGATTTGTTTGTGGTAAACACTGCAACACTCAAAGCGAATCCAGCCCTCGGTAAAGCACTGGTTGGTGCTTGGTACGAAATTATGAGCACCATGAGCGCGCAAGATGCCAAAGGTATTGCTGCCCGCACCGCCATGGCAAAAGCATCCAGCACTGACCTCGCCGGTTTCGAAGCGCAACTCAAAACCACCAAAATGTTTTATACCCCCGCATCAGCTGTTGAATTCACAAAAAGTGATGCACTCCTAGCCACCATGAAAAAAGTTGCCGAATTTTCATTCGATCACGGCTTGCTTGGTGAAAAAGCAAAAGATGCTGCAAGTATAGGTGTTGAAGGCCCTAAAGGCGTTTACGGTGATAGCAAAAACGTGAAGTTGCGTTTTGATACTACCTACATGCAAATGGCGGCAGACAATAAACTTTAAACAACTAACACTAAAAGAGGGGTGCGTTAAATTTTAACGCACCCCTCTTTAACCCCGTATTTGAACACCACACTTACAATAAAAATTATTATTACCCTAACGGGATGCCTTTATGAAACGGCTTATCAATCTAACGCCTACAAAAACCACGCGCTGGTTACTCGGCATTTTACCTTTCGCACTTATCATTCTGGTTTATATATTCGCGTCAGATGCGCGCTTGGCCGAAAACGCGAGCGACAAATTACTGCCTAGCTTTGGGCAGATGGGCGAAACCATTCACACCTATGTGCTAGAACCCAGTAAACGAACGGGTGAGTATTTATTTTGGGTAGACACCTACAGCAGCTTAAAACGTTTATTTCTTGGCATAGCTATAGCGGCGCTTATAGGTTTTACGTTTGGATTACTCACTGGCGCCATTCCCACTTTTTATGCGCCCGTTGCACCGCTGCTAACAGTTATATCGCTAGTGCCTCCTATGGCGCTTTTACCGATTTTATTTATTGTCTTTGGGTTAGATGAATTATCCAAAGTTGCACTTATTGTGATTGGTGTTGCCCCCTTTATCGCACGCGATATGCAACGCTGCACCCAAGAAATTCCCCACGAGCAAATCGTTAAAGCGCAAACATTAGGTGCGTCTACTTGGCAAATTTTAGTGCGCATATTAATTCCACAACTCTTACCGCGCCTAATTCACGCCGTGCGTTTATCGCTGGGTGCAGGCTGGCTATTTTTAATAGCTGCTGAGGCGATTGCCTCGACCGACGGCCTTGGCTATCGCATATTTTTAGTGCGCCGCTATATGTCGATGGATGTGATTTTGCCTTACGTCGCGTGGATTACTCTACTCGCGTTCGTGCTGGATTGGCTGTTAATTAAAACCAGCCATAAATGTTTTTCCTGGCACTATCAAAAAACGCAATAAGGAATAGTTATGACAGACACAACCCAAACCACACCTTTGATAACCGCCAAAAATCTTTGGAAAAAATACGGCAACAATGTCGTCTTAGAGCGGATGAATATCAGTGTAAATGCCGGTGAATTTATTACCATGGTGGGCACTTCTGGCTGCGGTAAAAGTACTTTTTTAAAAATGCTCTTGGGGATGGAGGAACCCACCTCGGGTGAACTGCTGTTGGATGGCAAACCTATTCCCAATGAACCCGATCAATCACGCGGCATTGTGTTTCAACAATACTCGGTATTTCCGCATTTAACAGTGTTAGAAAATGTAATTATCGCCCGCGAATTTGAACACTCGCCCTTGATAGGAAAATTGTTCGGCGGCAAAAAACAAAAAGTCATCGAAGAAGCAAAAGCGCTACTTGACTCCGTTGGCTTAACGCCAGCATTGGCGAAATATCCGCACGAATTATCCGGCGGCATGAAACAGCGCTTGGCCATTGCGCAAGCCTTAATTCGTCAACCTAGAATTTTATTGCTCGATGAACCTTTTGGCGCACTAGACCCAGGCATTCGCGCCGATATGCATCAATTAATTTTAAAACTTTGGCGTGAACACAATCTCACTGTATTTATGGTGACCCACGATTTGAGCGAAGGTTTTTATTTAGGAACCCGACTATGGGTATTTGATAAGTTGCGACGCGACCCTCACTCACCTGAAGCCTACGGCGCAAACATCACTTACGATTTACCGGTTACGCGTAAGAAGACCCCTCTACCAAACGAATTAAAAGCACCGGAAGAAATAAAAGCAGCAGAGATGGCACTATGAGTAAGACTATTTACACTACAACAATTCCCGGCAACGGCCACTGGTCATTAGAAGTACGCCGTGGCACTTACATGAAAATCACCGATCTTGAAGGCGGTGCCAATGTCGGCATGCTGTTTTATAACCCACGTAATTTATTAGAGCGCTACAACGCGCCCGACACGTTGAAATGCCAACATACGTTTAAACTACAACGTGGCAATTGTTTATATTCCGATATGGGTAGAATTTTCGCTTCCATCGTTGAAGATTATTCAGCCAATGGCGAAGGAAACTGGCACGATACTATTTGTGGTAACAGCAACGCAGAGCAAATTGAAACGCAATTCGGGAAACGCGACTACCAAAAAGATCGTAATAGCTGGCTGCAAAATGGTAGCGATGCCTTTTTAGTGGAACTTGCAAAATATGGCTTAGGCCGCGCGGATATGGCATCTAACATTAATTGGTTTAGCAAAGTTATTGCAGATGACAGTGGAAATATAAAGCTCGACACCCAAAATCAAGCAGCAAACAATTCAGTTACCTTGCGTTTTGAAATGGATACCTTGGTGTTATTGCACACTTGCCCTCATCCATTAAACACATCCGAAACCTACCCATTCAAGCCGGTGCAAATTGAATTAGGTGAAGCTGAACCGGTTAGCGTTGATGACTACTGCAAGAACTTCCGCCCCGAAAACCAACGCGGGTTTCAAAATAACGCACTCTATTACCTTGCTGCGAAATGATGGTGAACAACATGTCTCTTATTGAAAGTACATTGCAACCCGAAAATTCTAGCGCGCGTCATTATGTTGCGGCGGGCGATTATTTTTTAGGTGAAATTAAACAAGGCCAAACTTTTCGCATTGTCGATTTAGAAGGCAACCAAGCGGCTGACGTGTTGTTTTACAACGCCAAAGACCCCAGCGAACGCTACAGCGCCATGGATACGATTCGCAGCCAAGGTAATTTATATTTGAGTGCAGGCACAAAATTAATATCCAATGCCAACCGCGAACTCTTAGAAATAGTGGCCGACACCTGTGGCCGTCACGATACGCTCGGCGGTGCCTGCGCAACCGAAAGCAATACCGTTCGCTACAGTTTAGAAAAGCGCTGCATGCACGCCTGCCGCGATAGCTGGATGCTCGCCGTTGGTGAACACCCCGAATTTGGCATTAGCAAACGTGACATTACCCACAACATTAATTTCTTTATGAACGTGCCGGTGACCAGCGAAGGCGGATTAACTTTTGAAGATGGAATATCTGCACCGGGTAAATATGTAGAGCTCAAAGCCAAGATGGATATTGTGATGCTGATTTCCAATTGCCCACAATTAAATAATCCCTGCAATGGTTACAACCCAACGCCGATTGAAGTTCTTGTTTGGAATTAATTTAAACACACCCATAGGTTGGCGGTGAGGAACGAACCCCAACATGACCATGTGAAAACATAAGTCATGCAATTCGACGAAGTACCAGTTCAACCAAGTAACATTAAACATCGCAAGAGTTTAGCAATGTCGTGTTGGGGTTCGTGCCTCACCACCAACCTACAAAATATACAAATAAACATCTTCAGTGGACGGCCACTGTCGTATTAAAACCTCCGGGACGACCCGTTGGAGAAAATATGTTTACCAAAGTATTAATCGCCAATCGCGGTGCTATAGCAACCCGTATTATTCGCACCCTCAAAAGACTCAACATCAAATCTGTAGCGGTTTACGCCGAATCTGATGCAGACAGTTTACATGTGCGCCTTGCTGACGAATCCTATTGCCTTGGCGAAGGTGCTGCTGCACAAACCTATCTTGATCGCCAAAAAATTATCGCCATAGCACAGCAAACTGGTGCACAAGCCATTCACCCCGGTTACGGATTTTTAAGTGAAAACTCCGGCTTTGTAGCCGAATGCGAAGCCGCAGGTTTGGTGTTTATCGGCCCCACTGCCGAACAAATGATTACCTTTGGTTTAAAACATAAAGCGCGCGAGCTGGCGCAAGCCGCCCATGTTCCACTTTGCCCCGGCACGGATTTATTAAAAGATTTGGATGAAGCTGTGCAAGCTGCTGCCAATATCGGCTACCCCATTATGCTAAAAAGCACTGCGGGGGGCGGTGGCATTGGCATGCAATTATGCAACAGCGAAGCGGAATTAGTAGGTGCGTTTGAAAGCGTAAAACGTTTAGGTAAAAACAACTTTGCGGATGACGGCGTATTTTTAGAAAAATTTATCGCCGCCGCACGCCATATTGAAGTGCAAGTTTTTGGCGATGGAAAAGGTACTGCGGTTGCGATTGGTGAGCGCGATTGTTCCAGCCAGCGCCGCAATCAAAAAGTCGTAGAGGAATGCCCTGCCCCAAATTTACCCGAAGTACAGCGCCATGCCATGCAACTCACGGCAGAAAAATTATTAGCATCGGTAAATTATCGTAATGCAGGTACCGTGGAGTTTATTTACGACTCCAAAGACGATAAATTTTATTTCCTTGAAGTCAACACGCGCCTGCAAGTTGAACACGGTGTGACTGAAGAAGTTTACGGCGTAGATTTAGTGGAGTGGATGTTACACCAAGCTGCTGGTGAACTCGGCGATCTTAAAGATTTACGCGCACCACTCACCGCTAAAGGCCATGCAATTCAAGTGCGCGTTTACGCGGAAGACCCCGCACGTGATTTTCAACCCTGCGCCGGTTTACTCAGCAAAGTTGAGTTCCCCGCAGCCAGCGAACACTTACGTATAGATTCATGGATTGAAAGCGGCATAGAAGTACCCGCCTATTTTGACCCCATGCTCGCCAAAATAATTGTGCACGGCGATAACCGCAATGATGCACTGCAAAAATTATCGAACGCCTTAAATGCAACCCAACTCTACGGTATTGAAACCAACTTAGGTTATCTGCGCACACTTTTAAAAGATGAAACACTGTTAAGTGGGCAGATGACCACGCGCTATTTAAATCAATTTAGTTTTAAACCCGCACGTATTGACGTGTTGCAAGGTGGAACGCAAACCACCATTCAAGATTACCCGGCGCGCACCGGCTACTGGCACATAGGCGTACCGCCCTCAGGCCCATTTGATAATTACTCATTCCGCTTGGGCAATCGCTTACTAAATAATGACGACCGCGCTGCAGGTTTGGAGATCACTCTACAAGGCCCCATTTTAAAATTCGGCTGCGACACTAAAATCGTATTAACCGGTGCAGCGATTGATGCAAAACTCGATGGCGAACTTATTAACATCAATGAAGTTATTGCGATTCAATCTGGCCAACAATTACAACTCGGAAGAATCACTGATCGCGGTGCGCGCTCTTATTTGTGCGTGGCGGGTGGCATTCAATGCCCAGATTATTTGGGTGCAAAATCTACTTTTACGCTCGGCCAATTCGGCGGCCACAACGGTCGCGCTTTGCGTGCAGGTGATGTGCTTGCGCTGGATGCGACAAGCGCCAATCCAGTAATCGCACAACATGATTTAGCAGCTGCGTTAAAACCCAGTATTGATAACACATGGCAATTGCGTGTTATTTACGGCCCCCATGGTTCACCTGATTTTTTTACCGCTGAAGACATAGACGTTTTTTTCAAATCTGATTGGGAGGTGCACTACAACTCC
>SYDJ01000201.1 GCA_005801205.1 Gammaproteobacteria bacterium | reverse complement strand
TGATTGGGTTGTTGATCAAGTATTTGAATTGTTTGACCGTTTGGGTGCTACCGACGAGCAGTTAGATTTCCCAATTATTTATGCATCTGCGTTGAATGGCGTTGCTGGTTTGTCGCCAGACGCTTTGGCTGATGACATGACCCCATTGTTCCAAATGATTATCGATAAAGTAAAAGCGCCAGCGGTAAATGCTGACGGCCCACTGCAAATGCAAATTTCTGCACTGGATTACAACAGCTACGTAGGTGTTATCGGTATTGGCCGTATTACTCGCGGTACTTTGTCGCCCAACCAACAAATCGTTGTTGTTCCGCACGAAGGCGAGCAACGCAAAGCTAAAATCCTGCAAGTAATGGGCTTCCACGGTCTTGAGCGTGTGGAGACTGATCTTGCGACTGCTGGCGATATCGTGTGTATTACCGGTGTTCAAGGTCTTGGTATTTCAGACACTATTTGTAGCCCAGACTGTATCGAGCCAATGAAGCCATTGAGCGTAGATGAGCCAACCGTAAGCATGACCTTCCAAGTAAACGATTCTCCGTTTGCCGGTAAAGAAGGTAAGTTTGTGACTACCCGTAATATCAAAGACCGTTTGGATCAAGAGTTGATTCACAACGTAGCTTTGCGTGTTAAAGAAGGCGAGACTCCGGATAAATTTATCGTGTCTGGTCGCGGCGAATTGCATTTGTCGGTATTGATCGAAAATATGCGTCGTGAAGGTTACGAGATGGGTGTATCTCGCCCAGAAGTAATTGTGAAAGAAGTGAATGGCGAAAAGCACGAGCCGTTTGAGCAAGTGGTAATCGACGTTGAAGAACAGCACCAAGGTAAAGTGATGGAAGAACTCGGCCTGCGTAAAGGCGAGTTGCACAACATGGAGCCGGATGGCAAAGGCCGCATCAAGTTGGAATTCCTCTGCCCATCACGCGGTTTGATTGGCTTCCGTGGTCAGTTCCTTACCATGACGTCTGGCTCGGGCATCATGACTAGTATTTTTGATCACTACGGCCCAGTTAAAGAAGGCGAAGTGGCCAAGCGTCAAAACGGCGTGTTGATCTCTATGGTGAAAGGTAAAACGCTCGCTTACGGTTTGCACCCATTGCAAGAGCGTGGTCGTTTGTTCTACGGCGCTGGCGCAGAAGTGTATGAAGGCCAAGTTGTTGGTATTCACTCACGCAGCAACGATTTGGTGGTTAACCCCACTAAAGCAAAACAGCTTACCAACGTTCGTGCGTCAGGTACTGATGATGCATTGACTTTGTCTCCACCGATTCGCCATACGCTTGAACAAGCGTTGGAATTTATTGAAGACGACGAATTGGTAGAAGTAACTCCGCTTAGCATTCGTGTGCGCAAGAAATTGCTGACTGAGAATGAGCGTAAGCGTGGTAAGAAAGCGTAATTGCTTTTAAGCTGCGAAGAATCCCTCAAGTGAAAGCTTGGGGGATTTTTTTTGAATAGCTAAACCCCCACCCAACCTCCCCCTTCACAAAGGGGAGGGGCTTGACTCCCTGCTAGCGATGTTGATGTCCTTGGTGATAAATCTCGTGCGCAGTTCAATCAGCTCCTCCCCCTCGTGGAGGGGGAGGTTGGGAGGGGGTTGTTGTGGATACACAATGGATATTTATTTTCTAATTTCATTTCTACTTCTCGGAGCCTTTACCGGTGTTTTCGCTGGCCTGTTTGGTATTGGCGGCGGCGGCATTATGGTGCCGATGCTCTCTCTTATTTTTGTGAGAATGGCATTCCCTGCTGAGCATTTAGTGCATATGGCGCTGGCCACTTCAATGGCGGCTATTGTGCCTACTGCGCTTGCAAGTTTGCGTGCTCATCACTCGCGTAACGCTGTGTTGTGGTCGGTGGTGATAAAGATTGCACCTGGAATTTTGCTGGGTACCTTCGCGGGTACTTTTCTAGCGACTTATTTATCGGCAAAGCCTTTGGCAATTTTTTTCTCCTGCTTTATGGCATTTGTTGCGCTGCAAATGGTGTTAGATCGCAAGCCAAAACCATCGCGACAAATTCCAAGTTCGTTGGTATTAAATAGTGTGGGTTCGGGAATTGGCGGTATTTCTGCATTGGTTGCCATTGGTGGAGGTACGCTTACAGTACCATTTTTGACGTGGTGTAATGTGGCTTTGCCGGTGGCCATTGGAACATCAGCAGCGGTGGGTTTGCCTATCGCTTTTGCGGGTGCGCTCGGCTATGTCGTGAATGGCTGGTCGATTCCAGGCTTGCCAGACTACACATTGGGTTTTGTTTATTGGCCAGCGGTGATTACCATGGCTGCCGCGAGTTTTTTCACGGCACGTTTGGGTGCAAGCTTAGCGCATAGCTTGCCGATTCCTTTACTCAAAAAATGTTTTGCGCTCTTACTGACAGGGTTGTCATTGCATATGTTATTCACGATATTGGGGCATTAACTATGTCGATTAAGAAATCCATCGCTGCAGCGCTCAAGCAAAACTTACTGCCGGGTTTGGTATTGCAGTGCTTTGCCTTGGCGATAGTGCTGGTTTATTTTTTTGTTCCGGCCTCGCAGCCTATTTATGCGTGGTTTGGCGTGTTAAAGCATGACTATGGATTTGCCTATGCTTTTTTCGCCACTGCATTTTTTGGTGGTTTTATCCCCTTTATTTATTTGTGGGCGACTAAACGCATTGATTCATCGCAGAGTGTTCTGGCGCTCTTTTTGTTTTATGTGATTTTTTGGGGTTTAAAAGGAATTGAGGTCGATTTCTTTTACCAGCTTCAAGGCTATTGGTTTGGCTATGAAAACAACATTAAAACAATTGCGACAAAAGTGGCGGTAGATCAATTTATTTACAGCGCGTTTTGGGCTGCGCCCACTATTACTATTCCTTATTTGTGGGTTGAACATAGGTTTAATTTTCGTGCTTGTGGTGCTGCGCTCAATAAATCTTTTTTCTTAGAGAGAATCCCTACGGTGATTTTTTCTAACTGGTTGGTGTGGATTCCTGCGGTATCGATTGTTTACAGTATGCCGCAGGATTTACAAATTCCGCTGTTTAATATTGTGCTCTGCTTTTGGGTGTTAATTCTGGCGGTGCTTAATAAAAAGTAGAGATTATTGTTTTTGCGATATTGCGCTGCTATCTTTGAGTTTGTAGTTAATAAGGATAAAAAAGGGTAAATTTATGCGTTTGTTTTTTTGGATTTGGTTAAGTCTAGCTCTCATTTTGGTATCTATTTCTTCCTGCGGTGGCGGGTCAGGTTTAAGCAATGCCAGCTCCAATTCTTCGGAATCCCCTCCTGTTGTTCCTGCTCCCATTATTGTTATTGCGCCGAACAATCAATTATTTACAACCGATGAGGATCAGGTTTTAAAGGCAAATTTAAAAGTTTACTTCAACTCAGTATCTGCTAGTGCAGGAGATACGGATGCAGCCTATTCAAGGGTGGTGGTTCATACGCTTAAGGGAGGTGTTGTCGAGCTTGATTTGAATAACGCATCTGAAAACACACCAATTGATTTTAATTATAGGCCAGTAGAGGATTTTAATGGTGATGACGAAGCAGTTGTTTATCTTCATGTATATGACTACGAACAACGTACAACTCATAGGCAAACAATAAAAATTAAGTTCAATGTTAGGCCTGTGGTTGATGAAAAATTTAAATTTGCCATTAAAAATAAAAAAGTCTTTGTTGCTGGCGATAGGGTTGATCTTGGTTTTCCTTATCATCCGGACACGCTTGATGTGGTGCCTGTAAATCAAAACTTCATAGTATCTCTTGACGGCAATTCTTTAGATTATTCGATAGGTAATGACGGTCTTACGTTTGTGATGCCGCCATATGTGACGGCAGGGGTTAAGAAAATCAATATTGAGTTCGAGCATCAGGGGAGGCGCCTTAGTGTAGCGCAAGCGCTAATGTCAAAAATTGATTATGGTGATGTTGAATATTGGATGGGAGATAAATCTCGGCGGGGTTTAACTTATGTTGTTATGGCAGAAAAAAGCGTAGACCGCGAAAAATATCTCAACTGGATTAACACTGAGTTTACCTTGTTGTTAGCTGAACCCATTGTTGCGGAATATAGTGATTATTGGAATCTTGTTGTGATAAAGCAGCCTGCTACAGAAAATTATGCTTCCGTTAGTATAAAACCCGAAAGTCGAATTCTTGTTGGTGATTTAGGTGATTCTGGAGAAGCTTTTGTTAAAAAATTTGTTCCGAATTATGATTGGGTTCTGCTGAATACAAGTCTTAGTGGTCGTGAGACTGGCGGCTATCCAATGATATTAAACTTCAGCTCTGTGCGTGTAATTTTGCATGAGCTTGGCCATACTCATGCAAAGCTTGGCGATGAGTATGGCGATAAAAGTGTATATGAAGATCTTTCCTATATCGAAGGGCTTTATCCTAATGTTACCAACCATAAGGATTATGATTTAATTCCGTGGAAGCATTGGATTATAGATAAAGAGAAAATTCCGGGCGTACATACGGATGCGAATCTTAATGAAGTAGGGGTTTTTTTGGGGGCATATTACGCGTTAGATAAATTTTATCGTCCAATGTTGAATTCGCTAATGCGTGCTCAGAATGAGCCACTAGGGCCTGTTAACTCAGAAGCTTGGGTGCTGGCCACTTATGAGCGAATGGGTATCTTGGAGTCGGTGAGCAATACCAAAGAAGCAAAGCTACGGAAGTTTACCATTTCGAAAAACTGGAACAAAAAACTAACCAAAGTAGATTGGTTTGTAAATGACATCAAACAAGAGGCTTGGACGAATTTTTCATCTATCACGGTTGATGAAGCTCAACTGTCTATGGGTCGTTATTCAGTAAAAGCTGAGTTGACGGATTTGCTGGGTTATATTAAAGATCCGCATGCGTATCCTGCATTTAAGGGGTTCGATCTATCCAACCCCGCGTCTCAGATTCCGCGTGAAAAAATGAATGAAACTTTTCAAAAAATATGGACGTTTGAAAAATCTGCTGCTGCAGCGAATTTAAAACTGCAAAAGCAAGAGGCGGCTAGTAATGCCCAAGATGTTGCAAATAGTTATGATTGGGTTAGCCATAACCTTTTTATTCAGCACGGGGTACACCGTTTAACTACAACATCGTACTATCATTTACAAGACGCGTTGATACCTGTGACTGCACGCAGTGAATTTAGTGCAGATGTAATTAATGCAGATGGGCAAGTTATTTATTCGATAGGTATAGATAACCCCTACCAGTATTATCATGATTCGACAGGGATGGTTATGTTGCGAGAGAGTGGGAATTATAAAATTAAACATCCTCATATTGA
Organism: Gammaproteobacteria bacterium; assembly: GCA_005801205.1. Lineage (GTDB taxonomy): Bacteria > Pseudomonadota > Gammaproteobacteria > Pseudomonadales > Cellvibrionaceae > Cellvibrio. Next base: position 23,445 of record SYDJ01000201.1, on the reverse strand, counting down.
GGGGCCTTATAAAATTAAAATTTTTAATCAACGTACAAATCAAGTGGTTTTGACCCTAAACTTCCCGCAAGAAAAATATAACTAGATTAGCTGGGCTGATAGCCCAGCTGTTTTATCTGCATTTGTTTCATTGCGCGTAAATAGGCTAATACTTTTCTAGTGCGAGCTTGTGTAATCGCCTCAGCCTTACGTTCAACTTTGTTCACCACACGTTTTAAGGCTTGAATTCCCTCAGGCCAATAATCTGTAGGTGAACAATAGTTGGTGCTTGCTTCCTCAAGGGATAAAAAATCTGCTCCCAATTGTTTAGCTAAAGCAGTATTTTTTAAAAGGCGCTCTGCGCTGTTTTCTTTGCGAAGCACTACTTTGGTTGTCATAGGCAGTGCTTTCTTCGGTAATTTCTTTCTAAGATCAAATTGATCTGGGTCGGCTGGATCTACTAAAAATACCGCAATGATTTTACCGGGATATTCTGCCGCCACGCTCGCGGCGGCGAGTGCGCCAAAGCCTTCGGCAATTAATACTACGGGTTCATCGATACTTATTAATGACGCAATAATGCTGTTGCGCCATTTCACCCAATCGGCAGTTTGTGAAGCTATTAAACGAATTGTGCTGGCGCGGGGAATGCTGTGTGCCCACAGATTCTGCCAGTCTTGATAATGCTCTTGATCTAGTGCGGGCACCATCAGTGCGCGATAACCGTGAAGTGCACAGGCCAATTCAGTGGAGTAATGGGAAGTGTTTGTCATGACAAGCTCCTTTATTGGAAAGTCTTGTCTGCAGATTAAGCGCGCTTAGCTGAATTGCGAATGAACAAGGTTTTTATGCATTTGTTCGGCAGATTGAAGCTGCATTAAATGGCGTTGAGTCATACAGCGTACAGCCTGAAACGAGCGATAAATGTGCTGAGGGTTCAGTAAGTGCTGTTGATTTTGACGCAGCTGTCTTGGACGCGATTTTTGTCCAGTTTTTCTAAACTATGAAACCGGCTTGTCAATCACCCCATCGCATATCTTCTGAAAGGCGGTGAGTTTATCCATCATCACGCTGCCGCCTAAACCGTTGCGCGTAAATTTGTTGCTGAACTCGCCTTGCTCGCCGTGCAGTGCCATGTAATTCAAAATCACGGTTTCTACTAAGAGGTTAACGTTGTTGGCGGCAGGGCTAGAGGAAGTTTCTACATCGCCGCTGGCGCGCATGTAACCGAGTTGTTGGTGGGTGCTTTGCGCGGCGGTAATGGTGGCTGGGTCTGAGCTGGTGCCACCTAATAAAATTGGGCGTTTGGTGGGATTAAACACAAGAAAAAACGCCGAGGCGGTTTGTTGATCATCGCCGGTCCATTGGCTTTTTCCACCAGCGGCAGGGTTGGTGTCAATCATGCCGTTGCTGAAGACTGAGCCATCGCTAAACACGTAAATCATAATCGGTTTATTTAGACGCGCTGCGTATTCCAAGCAGGCGCCAATGCATTTGCCTGCGCGTTCATCGCGCTGTTCGCCGGTTATACGGTCGCCTGTATGGTAGTCAAAGCCGCCCATGGTGATGGTGCCTGCACCTGCGTAACCGTTAACCACGAGTTTCATGACTGAGGCGGTTTTGCGGAATTCGCTATCGGTATCAAACTCGGCTTGGGAGAATACGCCTTTAGGCCCAACGATATTGTCGTCGGCCACTACGCTGATACTGCTGGGGTCGCCAAATCGGTCGGCGATATCGGCGCTTTTAATGTAGCCGCAGCGAATCATTTCTTTTAATTCGGCATCGCGAGTGGTGCCAGTTTTCACGTATTTGAGTTTTGCATCGCTGATGCGATACATGGATTCCATTACTGAAACCGTATCTTGTTGGCTCATAAGACTGACTAAATCGCCTACATCAATTAAGCCCTTAACATCGCCTGGGTTATCGATTTTGGTCGGGCGCACTTCGGGGTCCATCATCATCGCGGGCGACATGGAGTTGCCGCCGGAATCGCTGTTTACCGAGCCAATTAAGGTTAAGAGCGAGCCATCTGCACCGGCTTTGTTTATGCCGTACATGGGGTTGTGGGGGTTGTTGCCGGTGTCGTTTTCAGAGCGCGCGGCAATCACCGCGCCATTGGTCATGAGGCTGGTGTTAACGCTCACGCGGGTTTTAATACCTTTTAACATGGCGCTATCGGCATGGAAGGCAAGGCCAAGAGTTTGATCAACAAAGTTGGTAGTAGAGGATGCTGGCGTCATGGCCGCAGGCAAGCCTTGTTTGCTGTAACCCGCTGCACTTAACAAATCCAGCTGGCCGCCTTTTTGGCCGACCAGAACATTAGAGCCGGCGATATTGGCACCGCCTGCTAGATCGAAACAAATAAACGGAATCTTACCCGCACCTTGAGAGGCAATACCGCACTCTGCGCGTTTATCGGAAATATCCGTTGACAGGCTGGCCAAGGCCGAGGGCGATAGCAAGCTAAACAGTGAGCCGCCTGCGAGTGTGATGCCACCTGCCACAAAACCTTGGGCGATAAGTTCCCGGCGCGTCATGGGGCGGCGATGGCTGTTGAGCAGCAGCGGTGCATCTGGGTGGAGTGGAGCTTTGTATTTGGCCATGTCTTAACCTGCTATCAGCGGTTGGTGTTCAAATGTTTGGTGTTAACTTCCCTTCGTTAAAGACTCTATTCTCATTAACTGTTGGCAGTTTCAGCTATTTATTCATCGTCATCCTCGCCTTCGCGAGGATGACGATTCCCTTTTAAATATAAATACTTACGTACAACCAACTGCAAATGTGAACAGAGCCTTTTTCAACGAGCGGGATAAAACGTTTTACTGCAACAACATCACCGCACTGCCCATAGCTGCCGAACAGGTAGCTTTGACGGTGGTGAATGTGCGGTCTTCGGCGCAGCTATTGTTGTTGGCACAGGCCGTCATAGTGTCGATCAATTTGTTCAGTTCGGCGCGCAAATCTGCGGGGTCTGCCTGGGTTCTGAGTGCTGTGCCATTAATTTCAGCGGCGACTAAACGTTTCAGCAGTGGTTCGATAATTTGCGTGCGGCTGCTTGGGCTAAACGCTGTAGCGGCCGGGAGCGCAAAGTTAAAGCCTGCGAAATAGTTATCGCGCAAGCTATTAGGCGCACTGATTGTGCCGACTAAAGCATTGCAGTAAGCGACTGCCAGCTGAGTGATACCCATTTGCTGCGCAGCTAAGAAACCATCGAGATTAGCGAGTGTAGGTAATTGTTGCTGTACCTTGGCATAGGTTGTTTTAACGTTGAGGTTGGTTTGTGGAACACCGGTCATGGCAGACAAGGCTGCGTTGATTTCCGCAAAACGGTGCAAGCCAATCAGGGGTTGATTGGGTATATCAGCGGGTGTGGCTGGTGGCGGCACTGCAGGAGCGGTACGCGCAAAGGTTTTATCGGCAATTTGATCAAAGCTGAGGAAGAATTGATCTTGATCTGGCCCACCTTTAAGCTCAATCACTGTGCCTAATGGCGATAGCACTTGGCGGCCTCCGACCATGGCATTGGAATTGAGTGCAGTATTGAGGTTGGCAAAGACTTGGCCGGTTGCCGCCTCTTCGCCATTCACACCAATGCGTATGCCCTTCAGCGGGATATCGGTATTGATTGGCGTACCCTTGAGATTGGTAAAGAAGGGGCTGGCAAACAGGTAACCGTAATCGTCGAACTGTTGTACTTCAAACACCAAGTAGCTATCGGGCGTGCCAATCAAGCTGGAAACGTTGAACAACAATAGGTACTTGGCACCCACGCCTACCTTGTAATTGGCTTTGATATCGGCAGCGGTCATGGCGCGTTTATGAATGCCCAAGAAGCGGATATTGCCCTGCCATTGGGTGCGCATGTCGCCGTTCACTTCATTGCCCAGTGCGAGCGCATAGCTGCTGTCCCAATCTTTCAAGATGGCGCCTTTGCTGGCGTCGGCATCGCCGGTGAACTCGCCATTCACGTAAATGCGGCGGCCATTGGTTTGGTCATAGGTGACGACTACGTGCTGCAAGGTGGCCTGCAATTTTTGGTCTGCATCCTTGGTGTGTAATTCTCTCAGGCCGTTAGCATCGCTCTTGTCGGTACGGTTCAAAAAGCTGTAGTTGTACTCGTATTGACCAAGGCTGAAGTTGCGCTCCATGGCGCTGCCAGAGTAAGTGACTATGCGCGCGGGGTTGTTGTCATTCGCGCCTTGGGTCACATTATCGGGAATCACCCACGCTTCGATGCTGTATTCGCCAGAGGCGCGAATCAAATCGAAAAACTTGCGGCTGGTAGCGGTAGTCGCTTGGGCGCGGCCAGTGTCTTTTACCTTGATGCCCCAAGCGCTGCTCCAGCCCACATTGCCCATAAGGTTCAGGTGAGCGGCGGGTTCTACACCGCTGGTGTCATAGGCGATGCTGCCCTTGCCAGATTTAAACTCGTATTTGGCAATTAGGTTGGTATCTACCCGGCCGCCGCTGGTGAGTACAAAAGCATCGCCAAAGCCAACGGTTTTGCTGATCACCAGCTTAGAGTTAACCTCATTAGGACGTATGGAATTGGCAAAACGGGTAATGTTTGCTTCCATTTCGGCGGCATTAGCCGTGCAGTCGCTCCAGCAGTTGTGGGAGTCAGCGCGTAGACGCTGTACAAAACGAGACTGGGCTGGGTTGTCTAAGCGTATTTTGGTTTTGGATGCATCATAGGCAATCGCAAGGTTTGCGTCATAGATAGTTTGATAGTTGGGGTTGCTCTGGCTGATCTGGCTATCAAACTGCGCAAAATACGGTTGTTGCTTGGTAACCGCTGTTTCCGAGTGGCAGCGCGAACAGTATTCGGTGAGTGTTGGGTAAACCGCTTTTTCAAAGTTATTGGGGTTTAGGGGGTCTTTGGGGTCTTTGGGAAATGTTTTGCTGTTGGCGACATCTTTTTCTGCTGGTGCCGTTAGTGCAACGCTGTTGGCCGTGGTTATTACCGGGCCTGCCCAATTGTTAATCCAACTGATCAGCGTATCGCCGCAGGCCGCCGCGTTGGCGAGCCAGCAGTTATGGCCTTTGGAGACTTTATCCACAATTACGGATTGCGATGGGTTAGAGAGCGTCACTAAACCGTTACTAACCAAGGCTTCATAAGCCAAGTTGATATCGTCGGCGCGGGCAAAACGGGGGGCTTGGCCGGTGGCATTATGGCAGCCGCCGCAGCGGTCTTCGCGCGCTATATTGATCCATAAGGTCGTTTGAAACTTGAGAATGTCGGGGTTGCTAGCCGGTTTTTGGCCTTTATAGGTAAAGCTGTCTGGGCTGGTGGTGCCAGTGCTAGTATCGGGATTAGTGGTGGTTTTGGCGGCACTGCCAGAACCACAGCCGGTAATGAATAAGCTGGCTGAGAGTGTACATGCTAAGGCGACTAGTTTTAGCGTGGCTCGTTTCACTGTGAGTATTTTCATCTTCGCTTACTCGCCTCTGCAGTAATAGGCGGTGTCAATAAACACCTGCTTAAGTTGGTAACCACTGGCTTCAAAATTGGCGGTAATTGCATCAACTTCACTGCGATCATCCTTGTCAGCGGGTTTACGTAAGCATACCTGTTTAAACACTTTTTCTACTTGGCAGCTGGAAAAGGCTTTGCTGTAGGCCAGCTCCATACCCATGCTCTTAGCGCCTGAGCCTTTGCCATCGCCGAGCGGGGTTGAGCGCCAGCCTAGGTTAGTGTTGATACCTTCGCGCCAATAGTTTTGCCAATCGTCATTGGCGGTGACATAACCGTAGGGAAATGTGCTGCTGTTTTGCAGGTATTTTTTCTCAACGCGGCTACCGGTGATGGCATCGTTTACGCCATCGTCGTTGTAGTGAATCGCGCCATTTATAGCCTCTGGGTCGCTGGCGCTATCAAATTCGTAATCGTAGTAGGCATAGGCTTTGGCGAGTGGATCCATTCCGCTGTGACAACCAATACAGCCATTGAGAAATACGCGGCTATCGCCACCGGGGCTACGGCTGACATCTTGGCGAATAAAATCGGGCACGCGGGTGATGTCATGTACCTGTTCAAGATCACGGCAGAGATGATTAATGAGCGTAAAGCGGAACATGGCGCGGTTGGTGCCGGCTATAAAAAACGCCTTGGCAGCGGCACGGCTGGTAATAACACCTGAGGTTGCTTCGGAACGCAAGCCATTGAGCGTTGACTGTTTAACGGAAATGAATTTGTTAGGGTCTTTTAGCTCAATGCCCTGATCTTCAATGGCTTGATAATGAGCATTGTTAGTCTTGGAGTAAGCGGGAAGGCCGAGGTTGGGGTTGGCGATATAAGTAACATCATCATATAAAAGCTTACGAAAGTCGGCGTTGTCGCGCACCAGACCAATCACGGTAGCTGTGTAATCATTGAGTGGGGCGAAAACAGTTTGCTCGCGGTTAGTCCAAGGTGTAGCCATATTTTTTAGCATTACACTGTAGAAAGCTTCATTGCTCATGGCCAGTTCTACGGCTTGGGCTTTTTGGCCTGCATCTAAATGAGCGGCCATTTGCAAGAGTACGGTTTCGCTGGGTGGTACGCCGGCGACGCGCTTGTGAATTTGCAGCGCTTGTTCGCGCGAGCCCGCGTGTGCGGTGCTCGTTAGTAAGCAGGCACTTACACAGGCGATGCACGCGTAAAGAAAACGAAAATAAGTGCGTTTAGAGGTCAGCCATGTGGGAATGGCTGCATGGAGGGCGTTGGTGATAATTAAAGGGGTCACGGCTGCTCCCGAAGCTATGCTAGTCATCAAACATTAAAGTTCTGGGGTGATTATAGGCGGGAGATTTGACTAAACCTGTGCCTCGCTCACAAATACTGCTGACTACTCAATCACATAATCGAGAATGCTTAGCGATTATGTGAAGTCTGTAGCAAAGGATTTTTAGCATTTACTAAATCGCCTACTAATTCGTGATTAAATCGAGAGAATGACCTATACACTTCACTGACAATGAACCTTGCTCGTTATTGAGCCCCTTTTTCCTTCACGGTAAGTTCACAGTAGTTAAGGCAGTTTGCTTATGTTGCGACCACAAACACCAGGCTTGGCCAGCAAAGCCCTTTTTAAAGCCCTTATGGTTGGTGCGCTTTGTATCTTGCTTAATGCCTGTGGTGGTGGCGGTGGTACCAGTACGACCCCGAAGGGTGGTCAGCAGCCAGACCCCGTCGCCGTAGACTTACCCATCGCCTATATCAAACGCCCTATTCCCGTAAATGAAGATGGCGTACCCGTATTCCCCGCTTTGCTCAAGCCTACTGCCTTTAACCCCGGCGCAGCGATTTACCTCAAAGACCGCGCTACAGCGACAACGGCGGCCGTCAATATTACCGCCGCCGCGTTTGATGAAGGTGCTTTGTACGATGTTAAAGATTTAAGCGTAAGCGCCGATGGTAAAAAGCTGCTGTTTGCCATGCACCCCCCAATGCGCGCAAATGTTACCCCCGCCAACCAACCTAAGTGGCAGATTTGGGAATACACGCTCTCCACCAAAGTCTTGCGCCCGATTATTACCTCCAACATTGTGGCGCAGCAGGGCGATGATCTAAGCCCGCGCTATTTGCCCGATGGCCGCATTCTGTTTAGCTCTACCCGCCAAGTGCGCAGTAAGGCAATTCTGTTGGATGATGGCGGTGGCAAACCGCAGTTTTTGGCCTTGGAAGAGGGCGGCAACGACACCGCCTTTGTGCTTCATACCATGAAAGATGATGGTACCGACATTCAGCAAATCACCTACAACCAAAGCCACGATTTACAGCCCACAGTGCTGCAAAATGGCAAGGTGCTCTATACCCATTGGGATCAGTTTGCGACTAACAAAGTCAGTTTTTACACCGCGAATCCCGACGGTACACAGGTAGAGCGTCATTACGGCTATTTCAGTATGAATATAGCGCCAGCGGCCAATACGCCTAGAGTTCGCCTGTTTCGCCCCCAAGAAATGCCTGATGGCCGCATAGTTGGCATTCTTAAGCCAGATGCTGCGCTGCTCGGCGGCGACATGGTTGCCATAGATACCAAGCACTTTTTTGAAAATGACCTGCAAATTCCGGCGGGCGGTGGCACTGGAGCTACCGCGCAAAATCCCATCTCTATTTTGCCGATCAATATCAACCTAGGTGCAACCGAGTTTTCGCAACACGGTCGCTATTCCGCGCTAACGCCACTTTACGATGGCACGAATCGCCTGTTAGTGAGCTGGAGTGAATGCCGTTTAATTGAGCCCGCTGCCAAACGTTTAGTGCCCTGCACGCCCACGTGGTTAGCAACGCCAGGTGTTGTAGAGGCCGCGCCTATTTACGGTATTTGGGTTTACAACATTACCGCCCAAACCCAGCAGCCGGTGGTTTTGGCAGAAGAGGGGCAAATGTTTACTGAGCCAGTTTCCATTGAACCGCGTGCACCGGCCACCTATCTACCGCCTAAAATTGACGCTGATTTAGCGGACAAATCGCTCGGTGCGATTCATATTCGCAGCGTTTACGATATGGATGGCACCTTTAATAATTACGGTGCTTCCGCTTTCACCAGCATCGAGCAAATTGCCCAAGCTGCTCCCGATAGTCGCCCCGCGCGGTTTGTGCGATTGATAAAAGCGGTCTCCATTCCCGATGATGTCACCGCTAATAATCTAGGTGATAACACCTATGGCAACCTCTTTAACCAGTTAAGTGGTCTACGCGAAATCTTGGGTTACGCGCCTGTAGAGCCAGACGGTTCAGTTAAAGTCAAAGTGCCCGCCGATGTCGCGTTCACGCTGGAGGTTCTCAATAAAGACGGCAAGCGCATAGGTGCTTTGCATCGCAATTGGCTGCAAGTTCGCCCAGGCGAGGTGCGCGAATGTAACGGCTGCCATAATGCGGTGAGCGTGAATGCGGGTCATGGCCGAAGCGATGCAGAATTGGCCAGTATCAATAAAGGCGCAACCGCAGCCGCATTTACCAATAGCATTAGGTTTGATGCCTTGGGCACACCAGCGGCGCCCAAAGCCGGTGAAACCATGGCCGAATTTGCCAGTAAAACGACATACTGTTTAGTTGCGGGAGATGCCAGCACCTGCGCGCCTTTCAGCAATAAATCCCTCGGCACCAATGTGCGCGCACCTTCAGTGGATTTGGTCTTTGATGATGAATGGACTGATCCCGCTGTGCGTTTAAAAACGCCCAGTTTTGCCTATAGATACAAAAACCTTGCACCAGTCGCCACGGACATTCATATGCCGACCGCAGAGCAGTGTACTGAGGCTGATAAGTGGGAAAGCATTTGTCGCGTGGTGATTAACTACGAAAACCATATTCAATCTTTCTGGGAGCGCCCACGGGCGGGTGTGAATGGCTTGGCCGATGGCACTTGTATAAGCTGCCATACCTCAACGGATGCAGGCGGTAATCCGCTCTCTAAAATTCCTGATGGTCAGCTTGAACTTTTGGCCACTAAAGGCGCTAACGCTCAGCCAATGCTTTCCTATACTGAGCTGACGGCCACTACCCAAAAGCAAATTTTGGATATCAATAATGCGCTGACCACGCAAATACCTGTGTGTGAGTTGTCGCCTGTAGATAGGTATGATGACATTCCCCAGTGCGTCATCGTATTGGACGCTAATGGTTTGCCGACTTGTACGGGTGTGGCTACTTGCCCCTTTGTGCAAGATGCTATTACCGATGCCGTGTTGCTGGATGCAATGGGCAACCCCACGCCACGGGTTATCACGATTAATGTGGCAGCCAGTATGAGCCGTGGTAGCGCGCGCGGCAGCGCACGGTTCTTTAATAAGTTTGCTAATTTTAATGCGGCAACAGACACTGTCGATCATCGCGGCCTGTTAAATACCAGCGAATTAAAATTATTAGCCGAGTGGTTGGATATAGGTGGTAGGTACTATAACAATGCATTCGATACTATTAGACAGTAACTTTCGATGACCCGACTTTTGAAAATAACAATAGCGACATTTAAACGCGGTCTACGCATCGGCATTTGTGTGCTTGGGTTTACATCACTCTTGAGTAGTGTGAATGCATCGGCTGCGGATTTCTGGTCGTTGAATTGGTTTGAAAAAGATGCGCCGATAGAGGTCACTGTCAATGACGCCTTTATCAATGTGCACAATGCACCCGGTCGCGGTTATCCCATTTTTCATGTGGTGGAGCGCGGTGAAACGATTACGTTGTTAAAAATGCACACCGATTGGATAAAAATTAAAACCGCGCGCGGCATTGAAGGTTGGATAAAGCGCAAAGATGTTTTATTAACTTTGGGGCCAGATGGCGTAGCGCCCGAATTTGCCGATACTAAACAAGCAGATTATTTGGCAGATCGGTTTGAGCTCGGCACCGCCTTTGGCGATTTTGATGGTGCGCAATCCTTCAATGTCAATTTGGGTTATAGGTTCACTAAAAACCTATCCACCGAAATTCGCTTGGCGCAAAACACAGGGCAGTATTCTGACAGTCAAATTATTGCGCTCGCCATTTTGCACCAACCCTTTCCTGACTTGCGTGCATCGCCTTTTATTGGCATAGGTGCGGGGAAATTGAAAACTATGCCGAGCACTACGCTCGTGCAATCGGAAGATCGCGAAGATCAATTACTGCAAGCCAGCATAGGCGCTTACATACATATTACTGGGCGCTTCTTTTTACGCGCGGAATATGTCAACGATTACGTGCTCACCAGCCGCAATACCAACCAAGAGGTTAATGAATGGAAACTCGGGTTCAACATATTCTTTTAGCCGCAAGTTTGTTGGGCGCGCTCACGTGTTTCAGTGCGTCAGTTTGTGCGGCGGATGAAAAAGAAAAAAATAACGATGGCGAATTGGGCAAAATCATTACGCCCGATATAGAGCGTCGCCACATTAAAGAAGCTGATTTAGATTCAGAAGATTTTGAAGTGGGTTTGTACACCGGCATGCTTAATGTGGAAGATTTCGGCAGCAATATGGTTGCGGGTGTGAGCTTTAGTTATCACATTACCGAAGACTTTTTTGCACAAGCAAATTACGGCACCAGTGAAACTGAAAAGACCAGTTATGAATTATTGAGTGGGGGTGTTGAACTCTTAACCAAAGAGCAGCGCGATCTCAGCTACTACAATATTTCGCTCGGTTATGATTTGCTGCCGGGGCAAGTGTACCTCTCTGAAAAATGGCATTTTAATACCAGCGTTTATCTTGTCGCAGGTGCGGGTAATACACGCTTTGCAGACAAAAATTATTTTACCTACAACTTAGGTGCAGGCTTTAAGTTTTACGCCACAGATTGGTTGATGTTGGATTTAAGTATGCGCAATTATTCCTTTGAACATGAATTGTTTGGTATTGCCAAAAAAATTAATAACCCGGAATCGCGCTTGGGCATATCCATATTTTTCTAACTTGTTGAAAAAAGTTGAAGCAACTTTAAAAGAGGTTTTTATGTCGATGTTTTCAAGCGTTAAAAAACTAGCCGTTGCTGTCCTAGTGTTTTGCAGCACTGCAGCATTCGCGGCTGATATGGCGCCAGACTTTACGCTTAAAAGTTCAACCGGTGAAAATATCCGTTTGGCAGAGCAGCGCGGGCAAGTGGTGATGCTGAATTTCTGGGCATCTTGGTGCGGCCCATGCCGTGAAGAAATGCCACTGTTAGATGCTATGAGTAAAAAATATGGCCCCATGGGTTTTACCCTCTACGGTATTAATGTCGATGCCGATACCGCCGATGCTAAAAAGGTATTAGAAAAAATTAAAGTGACCTACCCAGTATTGTTTGATCCAGAATCAAAGCTCAGTGAATTGTATAAAGTAGAAGGCATGCCCTTTAGTGTGGTGATTGATAAGAAAGGTCAGGTTCGTTACATCCACAAAGGTTACTCTCTGGGCGATGAAAAAAAATACGCTAAGTACATCATGGAGCTTGTGAGCGAATGATCTCAGCCAAAGTGGTGTTGATAACTCTCGCCTTGTGCACATTGCTGTGCTCATCCTGCAGCAGGGTTAAACCTTGGGTAAAACCCTATGAGCGTCAAAATATTGCAGACCCGATTATGAGCTTTAGCCGCGACCCGATTTCAGACTCCTATCTCTCTCACGTACACGATGCACGCGAAGGTGCCAAGGGTGCGGATGGTGGTGCAGGAGGCGGCTGTGGTTGTAATTAAACGCTGCTTGTTACGTTTGCTGCCTGTGCGATTTTTAATTGGCGCTTGTTTGGCTCTTGTTTGTCTGCCGGTACTTGCTGCAGTTTTGCCCGATGAACGTGTAGATGTATTACAACATCAATACGAAGGTGGCGGCATAAAAGTGTCTGGCCCTTCCGTTTTGGTGCGCAAAAATATTGGCACTAAGGTTTCTGTTTCTGCAAATTATTATGTGGATATGGTGAGCAGCGCATCCATTGATGTTTTAGCGTCTGCGAGCCGCTATAGCGAAGAGCGCAAACAACAATCTGTAGGGTTGGATTACATGTTTGATCGCACCACCTACAGCTTGGGTTACACCACTAGCGATGAAAATGACTATCAATCTAAAACCTATAACCTGGGCGTTAGCCAAACTTTTTTTGGCGATTTAACCACCTTAAGTTTTGGTTTTGCATTTGGGCAAGATGTTGTGGGCCGCAACATTAAAGGTATGCCAGACCCTAGTTTTTTGTTGGATAAACAGCAGCGTCGTTACACCTTTAATTTATCGCAAATTCTCACTAAGAATTTAATTACGGAATTGAGTCTGGAATCTGGCACAGAAGCTTGTATCAATATGAAAGAAGGCGAGACCTGCCTGAATAACCCTTATCGCAGCTACTCTTATGTGCTCAATGGCGCACGCGCATTGCTGCCAGAAAAATACCCTTTAACGCACAACACTGATGCGGCGAGCTTACGCGCAATTTATCACTTGCCCTATTCAGCATCCATTCGTGCGGATTACCGCAGTTTCTCAGACAGCTGGGGCATTAGCGCCAGCAATGCCGAGTTAAGGTATATTCAAGACTTCAAAAAAGATTTATTACTGGAAGTTAAATACCGCATATACAGCCAAACAGAAGCAGATTTTTATAGCGATTTATTTCCCTATAAAGATGCCAAAAACTTTATGGCACGGGATAAAGAGTTGAGCCCTTTTTCGTCTACAACGATTGGCGTAGGTTTAACCTATAAATTCCCATGGACACTTCCCGGCATTGATAAAAGTACCGCGAACCTTTACTGGGATCACATGCAGATTGATTACGAAGACTTCCGCGATTACGCCAATTTTTCTGGCATTAAAGCGCCAGATGCGGGCTATAAGCTGGGTGAAGAACCTCTCTACAAGTTGAATGCCGATGTGATTCGTTTTTATATATCCTTCTGGTTTTAGTGTTTGGCCGCACTGAGGCCGAACTATTGTCATCTAAATTTTAAAAAGCCGCGTATTAATTGCGGTTTTTTATTTTTCAGCTTTACCTCTTTTAATCTACCGGTTTAATTCCTGGGGAACTGTTATGAAGTCCATTAGTATATTTTTAGGAGCCATAATCATGGGGTTAACCTCTACCGCATTCGCTGCCTGCGAACCACACTTACAAGGCGAATACCGCAAATTGCACTCAAAAGACTCCGTGGATTTGTGCAAGTTGACAGAGAATAAAGTCACTTTGGTGGTTAATACTGCCAGCCACTGCGGCTTTACCAAACAATTTAAAGGCCTGGAAGCGCTGCATAAGCAATACAAAGACAAAGGTTTAGTGGTAGTGGGCTTTGCCAGTGATGACTTTAAGCAAGAAGATAGCGATGAAGAAAAGGCGGCAGGTATTTGCTTTGTTAACTTCGGCGTGACCTTCACCATGATGGCGCCCACCCATGTGCGTGGCGGTGAAGCCAATACACTCTTTAAATACCTAGGTGCAGAGTCAGGTGAGCCAAAATGGAACTTCAATAAATACTTGGTCGGTAAAAACGGCAAGGTTATTCAGCATTTTGGCAGCATGACTGACCCTGATTCAGGCAGCCTCAAAAAAGCTATAGAAGCTGCGCTGGCGCAGTAAATCTCTTAAGAAGGCTTATTCAGGTGTTGCCGGTATAAGCCTTCGCTCTTGCGCCCTACCGTCTGCTCTTTCCTAGCCGTTTCAGATCAATTTTCTACAATAGAGATGAAACATAATTGCCCTCTATTGTAATCGGTTACATATTTTGGCAATATGCCGTCACCAGCCTATTGATATATCTGTTTATTAATGGGTAATCGGTTGCTTTTTTCCTGATTGTTTAGAAGTGACTGATTTGCATTCCTAGTGGATGCACGTACTGGTGTTAGCCCGCTGTTGTTTTTATTTACCCCGGCTTGCTGGGGTTTTTTATGGGCGATAATTGCTGAATAATTTCAAATTGAACCCTATTCTGGGTATAGTTCGCGCCTTATTGATTTACCTTCGCTTGAGGAAATTTCATGTCTGCCCTGCTTAATGCTCAGGCTCAACGCTTTGAAAACTGGCTTAAAAACGATGCTATTCCCCTTTGGCTCGCGCGTGGTTTAAACCCTGAAAATGGCGTTAACTACGAGCGCTTACTGCCCAATGGCGAGGTGGACTTTGATTCGAGCGTGCGTGTACGCGTGCAAGCGCGGCAGGCATTTTTCTTTGCGGCCGCCGCTGATCGCGGGTGGTGTGATTCGGGCGCGGCGGTTGCGCAACGTCTTTTGGGTTATGTTCAGCAACATGCAGCGCATCCAACGGCAGGTGGTGGCTATACCCATTTATGGGATAAAAACTATAAGGTTGTCGATGCCAAACAGGACTTATACGATCATGCTTTTTTTCTATTGGCTAACGCGTGGGTTTACCGCGTCTGCGGCGATAAAAGTGCGCTCGCTGAAGCAGAAAAACTCGTTGCCCATTTGGATGCAAAATTTGGCTCAGCCATAGGTGGCTGGATTGAAGGCGATTACCCATACGCCTGCCGCCGCCAAAACCCGCACATGCACTTATTTGAAGCCTTTTTAGCGCTGTACGATGCCACCGGCGATGCAAAATGGCTGGCGCGCGTAGGCGAGTTGTTTGCTCTGTTTCAGGCCCATTTCTTTGATGCTGAACAGCAAGTTCTGTTTGAGTTCTTCGAAGAAGATTGGACACTTTGTGCTGATGCTAAAGGCGACGTGGTAGAGCCAGGCCATATGATGGAGTGGGTGTGGCTGCTGGATTGGTACAGTCGCCGCAGTGGCCGCCCGGTTGCGCATTACACCAAAGCGCTTTACGAAAAGGGACTGCAAATCGGTATTGCTAAATCCGGTTTGCTGTTCGATGCAGTTGCGCCCGACGGCCGTGTTATCGACCCCAAAAAGCGCTGCTGGGGCATCACCGAATTAATTAAAGCGAGCCTTGTGCAAATTCGCGCGGGCAACCCAAATGCTGAAGCTATTGCGATTAAAGGCGTAGATGACTTATTCACTTATTATCTTTGCGCGAGCACACCCGGTTCTTATGTAGATCAACGGGGGGCGCAAGATGAAGTGGTAGTGGATGTTGCGCCAGCGAGTACGCTTTACCACTTGATTGTGGCAGCGATGGAATTGATTGATCACTGCAAGGGTGTTTACAGTCATTAAACAGGCGGTAGCAAATAACAAAAAAGGGCTGATGCCCTTTTTTTTACGTGGAAATTGTTGCTCTTAAGAAATCTTCACCGGTGCCGTACTCTTGCGAATAATAAATTCCGTTGGCAACACACATTCGGTTTGGCTGAGGGGTTCGCCTTCAATAATGCGCAGCAACATATCCATTGCCATTTTGCCCATCTCTTCGGCGGGTTGTGAAATTGTGGTCAGGCTGGGGTCGCAATACTTGGCGTAGGCGATATCGTCAAAACCAGTAATCGACATATCTTCGGGGATGCGAATACCCTGCGCTTTAAGGGTTTGCATAGCACCAATGGCCATTTCATCGTTCATGGAGAAAACGGCGGTGGGGCGGTTTTTCATATTGCAGAATTGGAACGCCGCGTTTAAACCCGACCACATGGTGAAGTCGCCTTCGGCAATCAAGTCACGATCAAATTCAATACCGGCACTGCGTAGAGCATCTTTATAACCTTCCAAGCGATCAACCGTGTGCGGGTTATCTTTAAGGCCAGAAATCACACCTATGCGTTTGTGCCCAAGAGAGATCAAATAATCCACCATGGTTTTGGCAGCGGCGCGATTGTCGATACGAATCGCCGGGCCGGTAGTGTATTCGCAGCCGCAGGCGTTTACGCAGGGAATATCGGCAGGAATGTTGTTCAGGCTTTTCTCAGAGCTGGGGCGCAGCTGAATAATGCCATCGGCTAGGCGCGTTTCTACGCGGCGAATATATTCAAGTTCGCGCTCGTGCGTACCCCGAGTGTCACCCAAGAGCACGGCATAGCCTTTTTGTTGGGCGCGGTCTTCAAGGGCGCGAATAAACAAGGAGTAAAAGGGGTTGGCGATATCCGGTACTAAAACCACCACGGCATAAGAGCGTGCCGAACGAAAGTTGCGTGCCAGCATATTCGGCTTGTAATCCACTTGGGCAATAGCGGCATGTACTTTTTCTAAGCTTTCGGCGGAGACCTTTTCCGGCATACTGAGCGCGCGGGATACGGTGGCTACTGAAACGCCGGCTATACGGGCGACATCGCGGATGCTGGACATAGGCTGTCTCTTCTTAAGGTAATAGGCGTTAAGGCTGATGAATGTAAAGCAATAGGTGTTAAGTCTATTGCGATACATCTGTTGGTGATACATGGCTATTTTTAGGCTATTTGTAACACAAGGCGATTATAGCCATGTAATCGCAACGAGTGTTCCAAGAATATTTACACGAGTACATTGAATTTAGCTGGTAAATTTACCTGTAACCGATTACATTATGCGACTAGCGGTTTTTATGCTGAGCTTTATAAATCAGCAGGCTATTCCGGTTTTGGTGAATAGCTATTTTTGTAGGGGTGTAACCGATTTAGTTGAGCAAGATTAGTGTGCTAGACATGATCTTATGTCTTTACGCGACGTTTTTGTCCTTGATCGTTTTATAAGTAAGATCCCTGCGGGATAACATAATAAGTGGAAAATACAATGAATCTCCCCTTGCTCGACATCATCATCGTTCTTGTCTTTATCTGTTCCACTATCGCTGTAGGCTTCTGGGTTTCCGCCCGCGCCTCCAAAGATATGAACAGCTACTTTTTGGGCGGCAATAAGCTCAAGTGGTACATGCTCGGCCTCTCCAACGCCTCGGGAATGTTCGATATTGCCGGCACCATGTGGCTGGTATCACTGCTATTTATTTACGGTTTAAAAAGCATTTACATTCCTTGGGTTTGGCCGGTATTTAACCAAATCTTCCTGATGGTGTTCCTCGCGATTTGGCTGCGCCGCTCTGGTGTTATGACCGGTGCCGAGTGGATTAATTTCCGTTTTGGCGATGGCTTGGGCTCTAGGTTATCCAACGTGATTGTGGTGTTCTTCGCGCTTATCAGTGTTATCGCCTTCACCGCTTACGGTTTTATCGCGATTGGTAAGTTCGCCTCGGTGTTCTTCCCGTGGAAGCTCTCGCAAGATCCGCACATGAACGATGTGCTTTACGGCTTGGGTATGACCGCAATTACCACGCTTTACATCATTAAAGGCGGCATGTTCTCAGTGGTATTTACCGAGGTGTTCCAGTTTATTGTGACCACCATCGCCAGTATCGGTGTGGGGATTGTGGCTTATCACCAAGTGTCGCCTGAGTTGCTGGCTGCTGCTGTGCCTGCCAATTGGGATAGCATTGGGTTTGGCTGGTATCTGGATCTGGATTGGGCGGGTCGCCTAGATGCCGCCAACGCCAAAATCGCTGCCGATGGCTATTCGCTCTTCACCATTTTCTTTATGGTCATCCTCTATAAAGGCATTTTGCTCAGCCTTGCGGGCCCCGCACCAAACTACGATATGCAACGTGTGCTCTCTACTCAGTCGCCGAAAGAATCCGCCAAAATGAGCGGGTTTGTGACGGTAGTATTGATGTTCCCCCGCTACATGTTAATCGCCGGTTTAACCGTATTGGGCTTAGCGTTTTATATGGACGAGCTGCGCTCCATGGGCGATCAAGTCGATTTTGAACAAATTCTGCCGTTTGTCTTGAAGAATTATATTCCGAGCGGTTTGTTGGGTTTGTTGATTGCGGGCTTATTGGCGGCCTTTATGTCTAACTTTGCCGCCACAGTTAACGCTGCACCGGCCTATGTGGTTAACGATATTTATAAGCGCTATATCAACCCCCATGCTGAACCCAAAAAATACGTGCGTATGAGCTATTTGGTATCGGTGATATTTGTGGTTTTGGGTGTTTCGCTCGGCTTCTTTATTCCCAGTATTAATACAGTGTTGCAATGGTTGGTGGGCGCATTGTACGGCGGTTATACCGCATCTAACGTGCTCAAATGGTACTGGTGGCGCTTTAATGGCTACGGTTATTTTTGGGGCATGTTGGTTGGCATTATTAGCGCCTTGGCGCTGTCGCAAACTAGCATCAATGCCTTGCAAGCCTTTCCTTACATGTTGGCGCTGTGTGCGGTGGTGTGTGTCGTTGCATCGCTAATGACACCCGCCAGTGATATGGCGATATTGACCAAGTTCTACGTTAAGGTTCGCCCATGGGGCTTCTGGGGCCCGGTGCGTGCAGCAGCGCAACAAGAGTATGGCGAGATTAAAGCCAACCCTCATTTCAAACGCGATATGGTCAATGTGGCGGTGGGCATTGTGTGGCAGACCTCGCTGGTCGCTGCGCCGATATTCCTTGTAATTCACAAGTGGAATGAGTTTGGTTTTGCCATGGGCTTAGCGGCTGTCTGCGCGTTATTGTTGTGGAAAAACTGGTACCAACATCTCCAAGACTATCCGGATGATTTACCGCCGCAATTATTGGTGGGAACGTCAGACGAGCATTTGCTGAAAAAATCCTAAGGTAAATTGCCCTCGCACAGTTTTATAAAGTGTGCGAGGGCATCTATCGCCGTAAAGATGTAATCGATTACGCATAAATTTGAATATGAAGGTACAACCAAATGACCCACTTTAAAAAATCGGCGCAATCTTTATTGACGCAACACGAAGCGCTCATCACACAAAAAAATTCGCCCAAGGCGCAAGGCAATGGTGTTTACACCTGCTATGAAAACCCAATTCTCACCGCCGAGCACGCTCCCATTTTCTGGCGTTATGATTTAAACGAAGCCACCAATCCCTTTTTAATGGAGCGCCAAGGCGTGAATGCCGCGTTTAATTCCGGCGCGCTCTACTGGAAGGGGAAATATTTGTTAGCCGTGCGTGTTGAAGGTGTAGATCGCAAATCTTTTTTTGCGATTGCCGAAAGCCCTAACGGTATCGATAACTTTCGCTTTTGGGATTTCCCCATCACCATGCCGGAAACAGATCGCCCCGACACCAACGTTTACGATATGCGTTTAACGGCGCACGCAGACGGTTGGATTTATGGCTTGTTCTGTACCGAGCGTAAAGATTTCACTCGTCCCGATGATACTTCTGCTGCAGAAGCGCAATGCGGAATCGCGCGCACAAAAGATTTAATTACTTGGGAACGCTTACCCGATTTAATTACGTACTCTGGCCAACAGCGCAACGTGGTTTTACACCCAGAATTTATCGACGGTAAATACGGATTATTCACTCGCCCGCAGGATGGTTTTATCAGCGTTGGCGGTGGTGGTGGCATCGGTTGGGGTTTGGTGGATGACATGACCCGCGCTGAAGTGAAATCCGAAGTGATTGTAGATGGCAAGGCTTATCACACCATCAAAGAAGTAAAAAACGGCCAAGGCCCAGCGCCGATTAAAACAACAGAAGGTTGGTTGAACTTGGCCCATGGCGTGCGCAATACCGCTGCCGGTTTGCGCTACACGCTCTATATGTTTATGACGGAATTAGAGCGCCCTTGGGTGGTTACTCATAGTCCTGCTGGGCATTTTATTGCGCCGCAGGGTGTAGAGCGCGTGGGCGATGTGTCTAACGTTGCTTTTTCAAATGGTTGGATTGTAAATGAAAACAATGAAGTATTTATTTATTACGCCTCATCTGATACGCGCATGCACGTAGCGACATCGACCGTAGAAAAATTAATTGATTACTGCAAAAACACACCAGAAGATGGTTTGCGTTCAGCGGCTTCCGTTGCAATACGCAATGAGTTGATTAGTACAAATTTAAAACTGCTAAAAGACTTGGTGTAATGGGAATGAATGTAGCGAGTTTGCCAAGTCATTTTGCAGGTTTGCAGTTAGAGTTCCGTCAAGAATTAATTGCAATTGCTGATTGGTGGGTAAAAAACACAATCGATCATGAGCAAGGTGGTTTTTATGGTGAAGTCGCTGCAGACAATGTGCCGGTAAAAAATGCGAGTAAAGGTATTATTTTAAATTCGCGCATTCTATGGTTTTTTAGTGCCGCTGCTAGAGAGCTGCAGGTTGATGAATATCGGCAAGCAGCGCAGCGCGCTTATGATTACATCACTCATTGTTTTTTTGATAAAGATTACGGCGGCGTGTATTGGGAGTTGGATGCACAAGGCAATCCCAGCAACACCAAAAAACAAGTTTATGCTCAAGCATTTACTATTTATGCACTCACTGCCTATTACCAGCTAACACAAGATGAGCAAGCGTTGAAGCAAGCATTGGCGTGTTTTGAATTATTGGAAAGCAAAACGATAGACCGCGAGCGCGAAGGTTATCTTGAAGCTTTTACGCGTGAGTGGGGCTCGTTAGATGATTTGCGTTTAAGTGAAAAAGATTTAAATTTCCCCAAATCACAAAACACGCATCTGCATGTTTTAGAGGCCTATACCACACTTAATAAAATTCATTCGACACCTGAAATTGCAGCAGCGTTGAGATACAACATTGAACTGTTTGATAAATACATGATTGATAAAAATACCTATCACCTGCGCATGTTTTTGGATAACGATTGGAAAGACCACTCGCCGGGTTTTACTTACGGTCACGATATTGAAGCAAGTTGGTTGATTGCCAAAGCTTTAGAATCCTTGGGTGATGACGCCTTTACAAAAGCACTTTTGCCAACGCTGATTAAAATAACAGAAGTGACTTTAATGGAAGGTATGGGCGCCCAAGATCATGTTATAGATGCCTATGACTTTGCTAGCAAAATGCACCTGCCAGATATTGTGTGGTGGGTGCAAGCAGAAGCCTTGGTCGGGTTTTTATTTGCTTACAGTGAAACCAAGGATGCAAAATATTTAAAAGCAGCAGAAACCATTTGGACGTTTATTCAAAAATTCCAAATCGATAAAAAGAATGGCGAGTGGTTCTGGTTGGCCAATATGGGCGATACCCAAATGACTACCTATTACAAAGTAGGCTTTTGGAAATGCCCTTATCACAATGGCCGCGCCATGATGGAAGCCGCACATTATTTAGCAAAGTAAGATTAAACGTTTAGAAAATAAAATAATCCGCAGTTTGTTGCGCGAGGAGATGTTATGAAAAAATTAATAAGTTGGTGTACAGCAGTAGTGCTGTTAAGTGCGGCAAGTCTAACCTTTGCTGCAGACACAAAAAAAGCCGATACAGTAAATAAAGCCGATTTTTTTACCACCAATGGCGCACATCTTTCGTTGAAGGGTAAAAATTATTACGTGGTCGGTACTAACATGTGGTACGGCGGCTACTTGGGTTCAGCAGGTAAAGTGGGTGATAGGGCACGCCTTGTCAAAGAGCTCGATAGTTTAAAAGCGCTAGGTATCAATAATATTCGTGTCTTAGCGGTTTCAGAAAAAGCTGAACACAGCAGCGCCGTTCGCCCCGCCACCACCAATAGTTTTGGATATTACAATGAAGAGTTGTTAGCGGGCTTGGATTTTTTCATGGCAGAAATTGCCAAGCGTGATATTTCTGCCGTTATTTATCTTAATAATTTTTGGCAGTGGTCTGGCGGGATGGCTCAATACATGAGTTGGATCGATGGCACAGCGGTACAAGATCCCAATGTGACTAAAGACTGGGAAAGCTTTATGCTCAAATCTGCCAGCTTTTATAAAAGTAAAAAAGCGCAAACAGAATGGCGTAAAACCATTAAAAAAATTGTAACGCGTGTTAACACGGTTACAGGTAAATCCTATATTAATGATCCTGCGATTCTCTCATGGCAGCTGGCCAATGAGCCGCGTGCGGGCAA
The DNA here is from genome assembly GCA_005801205.1 of Gammaproteobacteria bacterium. Classification (GTDB taxonomy): domain Bacteria; phylum Pseudomonadota; class Gammaproteobacteria; order Pseudomonadales; family Cellvibrionaceae; genus Cellvibrio. Next base: position 1,287 of record SYDJ01000201.1, on the reverse strand, counting down.
CTGGAAAGCAACGAAAGAAGATAAAGCGATCTATGTAAAATGGATCAACGATACCGCAAAATATATTCACTCGCTGGACCCTAACCACATGGTGAGCACGGGCAGCGAAGGCTTAATGGGCTCCAACAACGATGAAAAATTGTATAGCGATGCTCACGCCTCCCCTTACATTAACTACATGACCTACCACATGTGGATTAGAAACTGGGGCTGGTTTGATAAAGTCAGGCCCGCCGAAACCTGGGATGCCGGTGTGGCGAAAGCAAATGAATATTTAAATGTTCATATCGACATCGCAAAAAAAGTCAACAAACCTTTGGTGCTAGAAGAATTTGGTTTGGATCGCGATTTTGGTTCTTACGATGTTAAAGCGACGACGCATTACCGCGACAAATTTTATCGCATAGTGTTCGATACCATTTATAACCGTACTAAAGCGGGTGAAGCTATCGCGGGCTACAACTTTTGGGCATGGAATGGTGCGGCGCGTACCAGTCGTGCAAACTATTGGTGGCAAGCGGGTGATGATTTCATGGGTGACCCACCACAAGAAGAGCAAGGTATGTACGGAATTTTTGATTCGGATGTCTCAACGATTCTCTTGATAAAAGAGTACTCCGACAAAATGCACGCAATCCCAAAATAGATTTCAATATTGAAATAAGTGTTTTATGCACGTAAAAAACTGCAATGTTGATTGCAGTTTTTTATCTCAATCAAATTTATATGATTGTTCTTGTGTTGAGATTTTTGTTAAATCATTAGAGGCGGCGAATGTGCAGTTTTGTCTTTAAACTGCACCGACAATACAAGACAAGTTATACGCTACTGGGTCTTTCTCTGCTTGAAAGACGATCTTTTCACGTAAGAAGTGTCTTTTGGTAAACGATTTTTCAATTGGAAAAATGTATGGCTTTGTGTGAAGTGTGATGCCAAAGGTGAGTTAAGTGTGACTATTCCTGCGCACGGTCTATTAGTGATGTGGTTAACGGCTACTTAGAATGTAATATGTTATGTCTTTTTGAGCTAATGGTCGGAAAACTTTACAGTGGATGCTGAGCCGGGTGCGAGAATTTATTGTAATCAATTGATTTGTAAGGGTATTATATTTTTGGCCTGATAGATGCATATACTGCTGCTCCTACCACTAGAGAATGAACGACAAGGTCCGCACGGGGCTTCACGCGATCCTCACCACCCGCGGCGGAGAGCGGTTCGCGCTCCTCCGCGTTCCGAAGGATCTCGCGCGTCGCGCGAACCTCACCCTCGGTGAGCCGTTGTGCTCGT